>CAJCJE010000031.1 GCA_903970565.1 Candidatus Melainabacteria bacterium
GCCCGCCTCGATCAGCGCCGCGACCGTGCCCAACGTCGGCGTGGCGCGGACGTCGCCGGTGTTGTTCTTGAACGCGACCCCCAGCACCGCGATCGTCGAGTGCGCCGGGTCCTTGCCCTGCCGGACCAACTCGCTCAGGATCAGTTCCGCGGTGTAGCCGGGCATCCCGTCGTTGACCTCGCGACCGGTCGCCGCCGTGCGCATCTCGACGCCGTGCAGGCTGGCCGAGCGCCAGACCATCCACGGGTCCTTGGTCAGGCAGGAACCGCCGACGCCGACGCTGGGCAGCAGGATGTTCACCTGCCCGTTGCCCTTCGGAATGGTGTTCGCCGCGGAGATCACGTCCAGGACGTCCACACCGTAGAGCGCGCTGAACTTGGCCAACTCGTTGGCCAGCGCGATGTTCAGGTCGATCCACCAGTTGCTGGCGAGCTTGACGATCTCCGCGGCCTCCAGTGAGTCCTGCGGGATGACCTCCACGCCCAGCGCGCGCCGCCAGAACGCCTCGGCCGCCGCCGTACTCTCCGGATCGAGGCCACCGGCCACGATCGGGAAGGTGCGCAGCTCCTGGAGGGCGGTGCCCTCGGCGAGCCGTTCCGGGGTGAACGCGAGGCCGAAGTCGACCCCGCCGGTCAGGCCGCTGAGCTCCAGCAGCGGCAGCACCACCTCGCGGGTGGCGCCGGGCGGCACGGTGCTCTTGAGCACGATCAGCTGGCCGGGCCGCAGATGCTGGCTCAGCGCCTGGCAGGCCCCGCGCAGCTGCTCCTCGGCCAGCGAACCGTCCTCACGGATCGGCGTGCCGACCGAGATCAGCACGACGTCGGCGCTGCCCAGCGCGGCGGTGTCGGTGGTGACCCGGAGGTTTCCCGAGTCGATTCCGGCAAAGATCATGTCGGCGAGACCGGCCTCTTCGAACCGGCAGTGACCGCGGGCCAGCTCGCTGAGCAGTCGGGGATCGGTGTCGACGGCGACCACGTCGAAGCCCCGGTCGGCCAGGGTCGCGGCGATACACGAGCCGACGTACCCAAAGCCGATCACGGTCACCTTGAGTCGATCGTGGTCCGGCAGAAAACGCATCCGCGTCTCCAATCGAGTGTGTAGGCACGTTGCGGTACATCCACGGAATGGTGGACACGGCCTCGATCGTGTTCGGGCGGGCGCAGTCGACGGCCACGCGGGTCCGCCCATCCACCGTCGATTCTGGCCGTCGCCGACGACGGGCGACGTCTCTTCAGTTGCCCGCACTTTCGAGGACGCGCGGATCGCGCCGCGCGCCTACGGTGGGCGCACGTGGAAAGGCGGTGGGAATGTCGGAGTCCATCGAGTTGCCGGTCATCCGGCAGCTCTCCTCGCGGCTGATCTACGAAAACCAGTGGCTGAGCGTGCGCGAGGACCGGATCGAACGGCCGGACGGGTCGCACGGCATCTACTCGGTGATCGACCGGCCCGACTTCGCGGTCGTCATCGCGAGCGAACGCGGCGGCTTCCACCTGGTCGACCAGTACCGCTATCCGATCGAGGGCCGGTTCTGGGAGTACCCGCAGGGCTGCTTCCCCGGCCGCCGCGAGGGCGACCCCGAGGAGTTGGCCCGCGCCGAACTCAGCGAGGAGACCGGTCTGCGCGCCGGCCGGATGGTCCCGCTGGGCCGGCTCTACGCCTGGCACGGCGCGAGTGGTCAGGCGTGCTCGGTCTTTCTCGCGACGGACCTGGTCGCGGGGCAGCCGCACCGCGAACACGAGGAACAGGACATGCGCCACCAGTGGTTCTCGCGCACCGAGTTCGAGACGATGATCCGCGACGGCCGCATCCGCGACAACACCACGATCTCCGCCTACACCCTGCTGCGTCTGTACGAGGCCGACCACCAGGACTGACCCGTCCCGGACCGACCCGGCCGGGGTCGGTCCGGGACGGGTGATCATGCCGTCCGGCGCAGTATCCCGTCCAGCGCCGAGGCGAACTCGCTCGGATGGGTCACGTAACCCACGTGACCGCCGGGCAGATGAATGATCGACTTGGCCAGCAGTTCGGCGAGCACCGCGTTGGGCCGGTAGGGCAGTGCCTCGCGGGCGGTGTCGCTACAGGCGAGTACGAGCTTGTCCGACAGGGTCCGCAAACGTGCGGTGTCGGGCAGGTAGGCGGGATAGCCGCGCAGTTCGTGCTCGAACCAGAACACGTGGTTGCGCTTGATCCGCGCCAGCAGTTCCTCGCGTTCCTTCGGCGGCAGCTCGGTCTGCCTCGGCGGCCGGGTGGTGCGCTCCATGCCCATCCCGGCCCGGAACGCGCGCTGCGCGGCCTCCACTCCCGAGGCGCGGAAGCGTTCGTAGACCTCGGCGTAGAAGTCGATCCAGTAGTCGGCGTCGGGCAGCACCGACGCGAGCGGTGGCTCGTGCGAGACCACCGTGTGCACGTACTCGGGGTGATTGGCCAGCAGTGCGAGCGCGACGATCCCACCGGAACTGCTGCCGAACACCGCGGCCGGACCGTCGGCCAGGTGCTCCAGTAGCCGACGACCGTCGGCCGCGTCCTCGTCCAGCCGGTGACAGTCCTCGACCGGGCCGTTCAGTTCGCTGCGGGAGAAGCCGCGCCGGTCGTAGGTGATGACCTGGTAGCGGTCGGACAGCAACTGCGCCAACGGCGCGAACGGCGTTGCGTCGCCGTTGCCGCTGGGCACGATCAGCAGAGTCGGGCCGCTGCCGCGCACCTCGTAGTACAGGCTCGCGCCCGGCACGCTCAGCCGGTCGATGGTCGCGCCCATGCATCCTCCGATGGTCGGTCTGGTCTGATCCAATCCTCGTGGTCGGCCGACCTCCCGGCATCTTCTCTGGTGCGGTGCCCGCCGTGGGGGCCGGGTGGATCGGGACATCCTCGGTCGGTTGGTCTGGACGGCCACCCCGTTCCGGCCCGCGATCCCGCTGCTCGGCCAACCGCTTGCGTTGTGCCACAACGGGAAAAAGCGACAACGGTGAGCTGATCGATGTCGTGGGAAAACCGCAGTTCCCAAGGTGCCCTGACGGCGTGCACGTTGGCAGGCTGGAGCCTGGGCATCGGTTCTGGCGGTCGTCCCAGGCGCGCGAGAGCGGAGCCACCCCTTCTCACTCCCACGCCTACGGAGGGCATTGATGTCTACCACCGAGATTCCGACCAGGCAGCAGCTGGTCCAACAGGCCAGGGACCTGGTGCCGCTGCTGCGCTCCCGTTCCGACTGGCACACCGAGCACCGGGGGCTGCACGAGGAGACGATCGAGGCCCTTGCCGATGCCGGCGTGTTCCGGCTGCGCGTACCGGCCCGCTACGGCGGTTACGAGGCCGACACCCGCACCCTGGTCGACGTGGCCACCGAACTCGGGCGCGGGGACGGCGCCTCGGCGTGGGTCGCCTCGGTCTACTGGATTCCCGGCTGGATGGTCGGTATGTTCCCGGACGCCGTGCAGGACGAGATCTACTCGACGCCGAACGTGCGGATCTGCGGCACGCTCAGTCCGAGCGCGACGGCGAAGCAGACCAACGACGGCATCGTGGTCAACGGCAAGTGGGGTTTCATCAGCGGCGCCCGGCACGCGCACTGGCAGGAGATCATCGCCATCCTGATTCCGGAGCAGGGCGAGCCCTACCCGGTGATGGGCCTGGTACCCCTATCCGACCTACAGATCGTGGACGACTGGCACACGGTCGGACTGCATGGCACGGGAAGCGTCAGCACGCTCGCGCAGGACGTGTTCATTCCGCAGGAACGTGTCATGCCGATGAACATGGTCCAGGATGGCCAGACGGCGTCGCCGCGCAACGCGCGGATTCCCTTGTTCAACACGAAGTTGCAGCCGGTCGCGGCGGCCTCGTCGGTCGGTGCCATCCTGGGCATGGCCAAGGCCGCGCAGGAGAACTTCCTGGAGCGCCTGCCGCACCGCCGGATCACCTACACCGCCTACGAGAGCGCGCGCGAGGCGCCGGTCACCCACCTCCAGGTCGCCGAGGCGACGCTCAAGATCGAGCAGGCCGAGTTCCACGCCTACCGGGTCGCGGACGCGGTGGACAGCAAGTGCCAGGACGGCACGCCGTGGAAGCTGGAGGAGCGGGCCCGCGCCAGGGTCGACGTCGGCGCGGTGAGCGAGCTGTCGATCAAGGCGGTGGACGTGCTCGCCGCGGCCAGCGGTGGTTCCTCCATCTACCGGACGGTGCCGATCCAGCAGATCCTGCACGATCTCCAGGCGCTGAACCTGCATTCCCTGATCAACGCGGCGACCGCGGTCGAACTCTACGGCCGGGTGCTGTGCGGTCTGGAGACCAATACTCCCTACATCTGACCGAGGAATACCCCGGTCGGGCGTACAGCCCGCATTTCGGAAGATGCCGCGCCAGTGGCGCGCTGAGACGATTACTCACTGCACGGTCCGATCTCGACGTCACCCGTGACTTTGTGCGTCGTGATCCCCCAACGACCGGCGCTGGACAAGGGAGAGGGATCATGAATATGCCTGGTGGCGGCGCGCCGCCTCTCGCCAGTAAGAGGCAGTGGTGGGCTCTGGCAGTGCTCGCCCTGCCCACCATGCTGACCGCGATGGACATCAACGTGCTTTTCCTGGCGTTGCCTCACCTGAGCGAAAGCCTGGGTGCCAGTAGCACACAGCAGTTGTGGATCACCGACATCTACGGCTTCCTGATCTCCGGTTTCCTGGTCACGATGGGTACCCTGGGTGACCGGATCGGTCGCCGCAAGGTGTTGCTCATCGGTGCCACGGCATTCGGCATCCTGTCGGTACTCGCGGCCTACTCGACCAGCCCGGAGATGCTGATCGCGGTCCGCGCGCTGCTCGGTATCGCCGGCGCCACGATCATGCCGTCGACCCTGGCCCTGATCATGGCGATGTTCCAGCACCCCAAGCAGATGACGGCCGCGATCGGGGTGTGGGCGACCGCACTGATGGCCGGCATCGCCATCGGCCCGGTGGTCGGTGGTCTGCTGCTCGCCTCGTTCTGGTGGGGCTCGGTGTTCCTGCTCGCGGTGCCGGTCATGGTACTGGTGCTGGCCACCGGTCCCGCACTACTGCCGGAGTTCCGCAATCCCAACGCCGGCCGGCTCGACCCACTCAGCGTGCTGCTGTCGCTGCTGACGATCCTGCCGTTCATCTACGGTTTCAAGGAACTCGCCAACAACGGCTGGAGCGTGGTGGCCGTCGTCGGCATCGTGGCCGGCATCGTGTTCGGCATCGTGTTCGTGCAGCGCCAGCGCAAGCTGGAGAGCCCGCTGCTGGACGTGCGGCTGTTCACCATCCGTACGGTGCGTGGCGCGCTCACGCTCGGCCTGGTGTTCGCGTTGGTCCAGGGTGGTACCGGTCTGCTGCTCACCCTGCACCTGCAACTGGTCGAGGGCTACTCGCCCCTGCACTGTGCGCTGTTGCTGCTGGCTCCGGTGATCGTGATGGTCGTCGGCATCCAGCTCACCCGGCCGCTGTCGCAGAAGGTCAAGCCGGGCATCATCCTCACCGCCGGCATGATCATCGCCGCGATCGGCATGATCGTCCTGACCCAGGTCAGCGTCGGCGGGGTCACCGTGCTGGTCATCGGTGCGAGCATCGTGTTCCTCGGCGGCAGCCCGATCGGCGTGCTGGTCAACCAGTTGGTCATGCAGGCCTCCCCGCCGGAGAAGATGGGTTCGGCCGCCTCGTTGCAGTCCACCGGTGGTGAACTCGGCGTCGCACTGGGTATCGCGGCGCTGGGCAGCATCGCCACCGCCGTCTACCACGGTCACCTCAGCTTCTCCAGCCAGGTGCCCGCAGCGGCGGCGCAGGCCGCGCACTCCAGTATCGAGGGTGCGGTCAACGCGGCCAACGGACTGTCCGGGTCGGCGGCGGGATCGCTGCTGACGACCGCTCGGGACGCCTTCAGCAGCGGCCTGGACATCACGTCGCTGATCTGCGCCATCGCCTTCGCCGGACTGGCGCTGCTGGCCTACGTGTCACTGCGCCACATCGCGATTCCGGCCATGCCGCAGCAGCCTCCGCAGGAGGCCGGCGAACCGGAGATCGGCCTGGCACAGGCCGAGGTGACCACCCAGGAGGACGCGGCCGCCTGAGGCCGTGAGATCGCTACCCGACAACAGGTTGGTGGCCCGGTCGGATCGCCGTACGCGACCCGGCCGGGCCACCGTGCTCCCGCGAACTCCACAGGAGGTTCGACGATGGTCGACATGCTCAACGTCATGCAGCCGGCACTGGGCGAGCAGGAACTCGCCGCGGTGCGCGACGTGTTCGCCAGTAACTGGATCGGTCGCGGTGCCAAGGCGCAGGAGTTCGAGGCCGGTTTCGCCGCGCACATCGGCGTCGACAACAACCTGGTCACCTCCACCAACTCCTGCACCGAGGCGACCTTCATCGCGATGGACC
>CAJCJE010000032.1 GCA_903970565.1 Candidatus Melainabacteria bacterium
TCTCCCCAAGGTGTGGTGTCCCGGTCATCGCGAACACCACCCTCCCGCCCGGCGCTGTCAGCTCACCGGCAGTCCGCCGGCGGCGCTGGCAGACTGCTGACGGCCCGGTGTCGGCGCAGGTCAGGACCAGTCCCGTGTCAGCCCTCGTCCGAGGTGTGTCGGGGAGCCCAGGCATCGCCGCAGTCCAGCCACGAATCGGTGCCGTCATCGGCGATGGCGCTCACCCGCGGCATCACGATGTCCCTTCGCCGTCAGGGCCGGCAACCTGGCCCACCATTCCCGCCGCGCGGCGTGGTCGACCCGCGTGATGCCTTCCGCCGGACCGGGGTCAGCCGGTGAGCGCCGGTCCGGCGGAAGGAGTTCGGTCTCGCCGGTCGATCAGAAACCGGACAGTGGCAGGGTGATCGAGGACCGGGTGAGGTCGATTTTCAGCGTCGGCGTGCCGGCCGGCGGGTTGATGTAGCCGTTGTCGGTGCCTCCGATGATCAGGGCCAGGGTGTGCCCGGCCGGGACCGTGTGGTCGGTGGTGTTGAGGGTGAAGGTCATCGTGTAGGGCTTGCCGGGCGTCAGCGTCTGCTGGCTGGTCAGCGACTGGTAGTGGCCGAGGTCGGCCCAGCCTCGGTCGAACACGTCGGTGGTGACCGTCTCGGTGTCCGGCGCGGTGTCGAGGTAGCAGGCCGAGTCCTGCGGCGTGCTCTCCCCGAAGCAGGACTGCGTGGTCAGCGTGAGGATGCCCTCGGTGCCGTCGTTGTAGTTGCGCATCGTGGTACTGCCGTAGTCGACCAGCACCGCCGAGAGCCGTGCCTGCGACGCGGACGGGGTGACCGTCAGGGTGATCCTGGTGGTGCCGGAAACGGTGGTGGCGTGCGCCAGCGGCCCGGTGGAGTAGACGAGGCGATCGGCGTCGGTCGCGCTCGGATCGGCCGACCACTCGTCGTCGCTGTTGTTCGGGTTGTCGGTGAAGGACGCGGAACTGGCCGGCACCGACCCCTGCGGCCCCAGGGTGCCGACGCCGCTGGTGGCGCCCGGAGACATCCACAGCGTGGTCGACACGGTGCCGGGAATCGGCCAGGTCGGGTAGGTGACCCAGTGGTCCGGGGTGCGCTCGATGGCCGCCTGCGGGTCGAGCTGGACGCCGTTGTCGATGCCCATCAGGTAGTGGTCGAACCAGCGGTGCAGTTCGTCGACGAAGGCGCCCCGGCGGAAGTCGAACGGGTCGACGTGGCCGGTCTGGGACAGCCAGATCTGCTTGTGCACGGTCGGCGGCAGCGCGCTCCACCATTGGCCGAAGTCGTCGGTGAGCACGTTGTAGTCGTTGGCGCCGTGGGTGAGGAACACGCTGGCCTTCACCCTGCTCGCGTTGGCCGCGTAGTTGCGCGCCGCGTACATCGAGGTGTAGTCGCCGTTGTCCGGCGAGCCGGCGTCGATGCCGGCCGCGACCGAGGCGCAGGCGGTGACCGTGTCCGGGTCCTCGACGTAGGTGGAGAGCTGGCCGGGGGTTTCGCGGGCCAGCGGGGCGCCGTTCATCCGGAAGTAGTTGTACCAGCTGCTGATCGCCGATTCCGGCACGATCGTCTTCAGGCCGACGATCCCGGTGGACGCGACTCCCTCGGCGATCGTGCCGTCCCAGGACTTGCCGATCATGCCGACGCTGCCGTCGGACCAGTAGGCCGTCGCCGTGGTGGCGCCGGTGACGCTGGTGTAGGCGGTGCCCCTGCCGTTGAGCCAGTTGATCACCGAGGTGGCCGAGGTGATGTCCTCCGGGCCACCGGTGTCCACGCAGCCCTGGGAGCGGTTGGTGCCGGCCAGGTCGACCAGGACCACGGCATAGCCGCGCGGCACGAAGTAGTTGTCGTAGTACAGCGGGAAGCTGACGATGTTGCCGTTCGCGTCGTACTGCTTGACCTGGTTCTCGTTGCCCCGGCCGCAGCAGGAGTAGTACGGGCTGGCCTCCATGATGACCGGGATCTTCGCCTTGCCGTCCAGCTCACTGGGCCGGATGATGTCCGCCGCGACCCGGACATGACCACCGGGTTTGCCGCTGGCGGTCAGGCCGGTGTCCACCCAGACCGACTGGCGGATCGCGTTGGCGTAGGAGTAGACGGCCTGGGTCTGGTTGTCGCGCACCGAGGACAGCGGCGCGGCCACCGCGATCGACGGGGCCAGCATCGCCAGCACCGCGAGGAACAGCACCACGGCCACCCCGGACAAACCATGCCGCACCAGGCCGCGCTCGGACAGCTCGCGTCTCATCGGACACCTCCTGGTGATCACCGTAGGGATTGGCCCACGAGCTTCCCAGCATCGAAAGTATGGACTCCGCCGACGAGCCGAACCCGCCGATCGGCCGACACCGGCCAGCAGCTCTGGTCAGCAGCTCTGGTCAGCGCGGCGCGCCGGCTTCGGCAAGCACCTCGCCGAAGGTCGCCATCGCCGCGTGCAACTGCTCGTCGGACAGGTACGGCGCCGGCCCGAACCGCAGGTACTCACCTCGGCTGTCGGTGTGCACCCCGCGCCGCGCCAACTCCGCCTGCCACCGCGCCGCGTCCGGCGAACGCACGGTGAGAAACCCGCCGAAGGCCGAACGCGGCCGGCTCCGGTCGCGGGTGGCCAGGCGTTCGGGCACGTCGAGGTCGTCGAAGCGCGCGGCGAGCAGTCCGGTCTGGTGCAGGGAGACCTCGCGCAGGAATTCGGCGCTCAGGCCGTGCGCGGCGAAGAACTCGAACACGCGGGCCGCGCGATAGTGGCTGGTCGGATCGTAGGTCGCGCCGGCGAAGCGGGCCGCGCCGAGCGCGTAGCCGACCTCGTCCGGATTGGCACGCCCCGCCAGCTCGCCGAACTCCGCGTACCAGCCGGTGATCACCGGCCGCAGCCCCATCGCGTGTTCGGGCAGCCGCAGGAAGCAGTTCCCCTCCC
>CAJCJE010000033.1 GCA_903970565.1 Candidatus Melainabacteria bacterium
CCGAGCAACACCTCGATGGAGGCGTTCGCGATGGCCGCCGCCAACGGGTTGCCCATGAAGGTCGGGCCGTGCGCGAGCAGCGGCAGGTCGCCGCGCGAGATGCCCGCCGCGACGCGGGAGGTGCACAGCGCGGCGGCCAGGGTGAGGTAGCCGCCGGTGAGCGCCTTGCCGACACACAGCACGTCCGGCGCGACACCGGCGTGTTCGGCCGCGAACAGGGTGCCGGTGCGGCCGAAGCCGGTCGCGATCTCGTCGAACACCAGCAGCACGTCATGCTCGTCGGCCAGGGCACGCAGGGCGCGCAGGTATCCGGGATGGTGAAACCGCATTCCGCCGGCCCCCTGGACGACCGGCTCGACGATGATCGCGGCCAGGTCGTCGGCGTGGTCACGAATCGCGGCGGCGACAACGTCCACATAGGACTGATCAGGTTCGGTGTCGAAGTCGCCGGGCGGCGCCGGCACGAAAACCTGCTCCGGCAGCACTCCGCGCCACAGGCTGTGCATTCCCCCGACGGGATCGCACACGCTCATCGGATGGAAGGTGTCGCCGTGGTAGCCACCGCGCCAGGTGAGCAGGCGCCGCTTGGCCGGCCGGCCGATCGAGCGCCAGTACTGCAAGCACATCTTGATGGCGACCTCGACCGACACCGAGCCGGAATCGGCCAGGAACACGTGCCGCAACGGCTCCGGCGTGATCTCGACCAGCCTCGCGGCCAGCCGGACGGCGGGCTCGTGGGTGAGGCCGCCGAACATGACGTGGCTGAACCGGTCGATCTGGTCATGCGCGGCGGCGTCCAGCACCGGATGCCGGTACCCGTGGATGGCCGCCCACCAGGAGGACATCCCGTCGACGAGTTCGCGGCCGTCGGCCAGGGTCAGCCGGACACCGGACGCCGAGGCGACCACCAGCGGATCGTCGGCGCCGGGCATCGGGCCGTAGGGGTGCCAGACGTGCGCCCGGTCGATGGCCAGCAGTTCGGCGACCGACGAGGCGCTGGCCGGCTCGGCGGAGCCGGCGCCGCGCATCGCCGCAGGTGTTCCGGGCGTCATGCTGGCGAGGTTATTGCAGCGACCGTCCCGAACCAACTCCCGTCCCCGGCGTCCGGCGCGGATCGGAACGCGATCAGGACCGCGGATCGGGAGGTGATCAGGACTTCAGCACCGTCACCAGCGCGGCGCCGTCCGGGGTGCCCAGGCCGGTACAGGCGTCCCAGCCGGGGCCGGCCTGGTAGGCGCCGTTGGTGCCGCTGGTGATGTCGTGGAAGCCGGTACTGGCCCTGCCGGCCTCGGCCGAGGCGTAGAACGCGGTCTGGACCAGGCCCAGCGGCTTGCCGATGGACTGGCTCAGCCGGCAGATCAGGGCCGCCCAGAGCGGGGCCACCGCGCTGGTGCCGCCGATCACCATCGCCTTGCCGTCGACCCGGACGTTGTACCCGGTCTCGGGATCGGCGTCGCCGGCGACGTCCGGGACGCCCCGGCCGGTGCCGCCGCCGGACCGGGCCGGCACGCCCACCTTGGCCTGCCAGGTCGGGACGGGGAAGGTGTCGCTGACTCCGCCACCGGTCGAACCGCCGTTGGTGCCGTCGTTCCACACCGTCTCCGAGGTGATGGTGCCGGCGCTGCTCGCGTGCAGGGTGGTGCCGCCGCAGGCGAGTACGTGCGGGCTGGACGCCGGGAAGTCCACATGCGCGCCGGTCTGACCGTCCGCGCTGCCGTTGTCACCGGCGGCCACCGTGACGGTGATGCCCAGCGCCACCGCGTCGGCGAAGGCGGCGTCGAGCGCGGTCCGCCCCTGCGCGGTCCACTGGTCCTCGGACTGGCCCCAGCTGATGCTGATCGCGGTCGGCGTCGGGGTGGCATGGACGGCGGTGCTGACCGCGTCGACGAAACCCTGGTCGGTGTTGGGTCCGAAGTAGACAGACTGGGTCGCCTTGGGGGCCAGCGCGCCGATGACCTCGATGTCGAGCAGCACTTCGCCGTCGGCACCGCTGGGGTCCTGGCCGGGAGTGTTCTGCGTGCCGTCGACCGAGACGGCCTGCACGGTCGGCGTCGCGATGCCCAGGCCCTGGAAGTAGGCGTCGAGGTCGGACTGGGCGAAGCCGCCGCCGAGTTCGATGATGCCGATGGAATGGCCGGTGCCGTCGGTGTCGGCCGGAAAACCGTAGGCGGCGGCCAGGGTCGGCGGGTTGTAGGAGGTGCTGGCCGCGGTGGTCGCGCCGAGTGGACGGAAGTACGCGCGGGCCTGCGGTCGCGAGTCCATGCCCAGTACCGCGAGCAGGACGCCGTCGATGGCCGACGGTACCCGCAGTTCGCCGGACCGGGCACGGAACTCCGCCGACGGGCCGCCGGGCACGGCGGAGCCACGGACGTTGCGCAGCATCGCGCCGAACAGGTCCACGAACGCCGATATCGGGCCCTCGGCGCAGATCCGGCGCGAACCGGCGTCGACGCTGCCGACCTCGATACCGGCCGTGGTCAGCACGCCGACCACGGACCGCACGTCGGCGGGGTCGGCACCGTAGGCGTCGACGAATTCCGCGTGGCTGAGGAATTGCCGGCCGTCGGTCAGCTCGGTCGGCAATTCCGCCCTACGGCGCAGGACCAGGGTCACCCCGATCCGCTCGGCCTGATCAATCGGGCCGGTCTCTTCGACGTCGGTGAGGATGGGACGACTGCTACCAGCAAGAACGACAAACGGGGTCTGGGTC
>CAJCJE010000034.1 GCA_903970565.1 Candidatus Melainabacteria bacterium
GCCGCCGCGGCCTACGCCTACAGCCCGGCGGCCGGGGCGTACGGGATCATCGTGAAGCTCACCCGGTCGCTGATGCTGATCCCGATCGTGATCGCGCTGGCCATCCGGCAGGCCCGCAAGGAGGCCGCGCGTGGCGAGGGCGGCCGGGACGGGACCGTTGAACTGGCCGCGATGCCCTGGCGCGGGATCGTGCCGCTGTTCCTGATCGGTTTCGTCGCCGCCGCCGGTCTGGACAGCCTCGGCCTCATCCCGGCGTCCTGGCATCCCGGCCTGTCGGCCCTGGGCACCTTCCTGATCACCTCCGCGCTGGCCGGCATCGGGCTGTCCATGCGGCTGGGCGACATGCGCGGGGCCGGCCTCCGGCCACTGCTGCTCGGCGCGGTGCTGTGGATCGCGGTCGCGGCCAGCAGCCTCGGCCTCCAGGCGCTCACCGGCGCGATCTGACCAACCGCGAATTCCGGCCTACTTCTCGGTCCGCTCGGCCACCAGGTCGCGCTGGTGTTCGGTCACGTCCAGGAACGCCGACCGGAACGCGGCGAAGTTCTCCCGGCCGAGCCGGCGCGCGTGTCGGGCCTGGATGGCGGCCATGATCTCGTCGGCGACGCGGATCTGGGCAAGGCCCCGCTCGGTCGGGCAGATCAGTTTGGCCCGCCGGTCGGCCGGATCGGGATACCGCCGCACGTAGCCGAGTTCCTCCAACTCGTCCACCACGGTGCCGACGACCTGCTTGTGCTGCCCGGACAACCGGGACAATTCCGTCGCGCGAACCCCGTCGGCGTCCAAGTAGGCCAGGACGGTTCCATGTCGGGGGTGCAGGTCGGCGAAACCGCGCTCGGCCAGGGTGGTGAACAGCTCTCCCTGCACGGCGAACAACAGCCGCCCGGCCAGCACGCCGAGATCGGGATTCGACCGGTTGCGCTCCACCCGAGTGACCATCCGTGTCCTTCTCCTCTGCCCGACGCCCCGCCCGGCTGGTCAGTCTAGATCGCGTCCGTCGCTGATCAGCGCGGACAGCCGACGCCGCGCCCCCTTGCCTACTCGTAGCGCGGCAGCGACACAAAGCGTTACGCGGCCGGATGATTCCCGCCGCCGGGCCGGCGGTGGGCCCTGTTCGCCTTGCTGGCCAAGGAATGTCAGCGGCGTCCCGCGTTCCCGGTCCCGTGGCAGGACCGAGGAGTCGGGACGGCGTCGGCAAAAACCGCCGGATGGCCCCTTGCCGGAAGGAAGACCGGCAGTCACCCTTGGCCGTCGGCCGCCGAAGGAGGCGGCACCGCAGTCATGAACGGGAACTCCTGCTCAGCCGGGTCGAACCTGGTGACGGGCGGCTCCGCTCGGCTTGGTGGAATGGACCGGACAGCTACTGTGACCGGGAACCTGGATGGGCGGGAACAGGAGGTTTGCCCGGAACCCCGGAACGGGTAGTGCCTGCGGTGCGAGTTCAGCCGGTTCCTGGAGTGACGGCTGGAGAGAGAACGAGGACGAGCATGGGTGACGGGACCAGCGGGGGCAGGCCGGGCAACGGCAGCGCCACGGCCAGTCCGGCCGATCACGCCGTCGGCGAGCCGGAGCTGCGGCAGTTGCTGGCCGGGTTGACCGCCGTCCGGGACGGCGACTTCGGCACCAAGCTGCCGGACGACGCGGACGGGCTGCTCGGCGAGATCGCCACCGTGTTCAACGGCATGGTCGACCAGCTCTCGCTGTTCACCTCCGAGGTGACCCGGGTGGCCCGCGAGGTCGGCAGTGAGGGCCAGCTCGGCGGTCAGGCGCACGTACCGGGCGTGTCCGGCACCTGGGAGGACCTCACCGACTCGGTGAACGCGATGGCCGGCAACCTCACCGACCAGGTCCGCAACATCGCCCAGGTCACCACGGCCGTGGCCAAGGGCGACCTCACCCGCAAGATCGACGTGGACGCGCGCGGCGAGATCCTCGAACTCAAGAACACCGTGAACACGATGGTCGACCAGCTCTCCGCCTTCGCCGACGAGGTCACCCGCGTCGCCCGCGAGGTCGGCACCGAAGGCCGCCTCGGCGGCCAGGCCGAGGTCAAGGGCGTGTCCGGGACCTGGCGCGACCTCACCGACTCGGTGAACTTCATGGCCGGCAACCTGACCAGTCAGGTCCGCTCCATCGCCCAGGTCGCCACCGCGGTGGCCAAGGGCGACCTGACCCAGAACATCGACGTGGACGCGCGCGGGGAGATCCTGGAGCTGAAGAACACCGTGAACATCATGGTGGACCAGCTCTCCGCCTTCGCCGACGAGGTCACCCGCGTCGCCCGCGAGGTCGGCACCGAAGGCCGCCTCGGCGGCCAGGCGGACGTGAAGGGCGTGTCCGGGACCTGGCGCGACCTCACCGACTCGGTGAACGTGATGGCCGGCAACCTCACCGGCCAGGTCCGCTCCATCGCGCAGGTCACCACGGCCGTGGCCAAGGGCGACCTGACGCAGAAGATCCGGGTGGACGCGCGCGGGGAGATCCTGGAACTCAAGGAGACCATCAATACGATGGTCGACCAGCTCTCCGCCTTCGCCGACGAGGTCACCCGCGTCGCCCGCGAGGTCGGCACCGAGGGCAACCTCGGCGGCCAGGCCACGGTGCGCGGCGTGTCCGGGACCTGGAAGGACCTCACCGACAACGTCAACGTGATGGCTTCCAACCTGACCACCCAGGTGCGCTCGATCGCGCAGGTCGCCACGGCAGTGGCCAAGGGCGACCTCTCGCAGAAGATCGACGTCGAGGCCAAGGGCGAGGTCGCCGCACTGGCCGGGGTGATCAATACGATGGTGGACACCCTCTCCGCGTTCGCCGAGCAGGTGACCAGGGTGGCCCGCGAGGTGAGTACCGAGGGCATCCTCGGCGGCCAGGCCAGGGTGCCGAACGTGGCCGGCACCTGGAAGGACCTCACCGACAACGTCAACTTCATGGCCGACAACCTGACCAGCCAGGTGCGCTCGATCGCGCAGGTCACCACGGCGGTGGCCAGGGGCGACCTGACCCGCAAGATCGACGTGGACGCGCGCGGGGAGATCCTGGAACTCAAGACCACCATCAATACGATGGTCGACCAGCTGTCCTCCTTCGCCGCCGAGGTCACCCGCGTGGCGCGCGAGGTGGGCAGCGAGGGCCGGCTGGGCGGTCAGGCCGAGGTCGAGGGCGTGTCCGGGACCTGGAAGCGGCTGACCGAGAACGTGAACGAACTGGCCGGCAACCTGACCCGGCAGGTGCGGGCGATCGCCAAGGTGACCAGCGCGGTCGCCGAGGGCGACCTGACCCGCTCGATCACCGTGGAGGCCTCCGGTGAGGTCGCCGAACTGAAGGACAACATCAACTCGATGGTGGAGTCGCTGCGCGAGACCACCAGGGCCAACCAGGACTCCGACTGGCTCAAGACCAACCTGGCCGGCATTTCCGGTCTCATGCAGGGCCGCCGGGACCTGACCGTGGTCGCCGAGCTGATCATGGACGAGCTGGTGCCGCTGGTGTCCGCGCAGTACGGCGCGTTCTACCTCACCGAGGATTCCGGGGAAACGCCGGCACTGCGGTTGATCGGCTCCTACGGCGCGCCGGAGATCGATGGTGGCGGGGGCCGGCCGCAGCGGTTCCGGTTCGGCCAGTCGCTGGTCGGGCAGGCCGCGCGCAGCAGGCGCACCATCACCGTGGACGACGTGCCCGCCGACTACGTGACGATCTCCTCCGGTCTCGGCCAGGCCTCGCCGGCCAACCTGCTGGTGCTGCCGATCGTGTTCGAGGACCAGGTGCTCGGCGTGATCGAGCTGGCCTCGATGCGCAGCTTCACCCAGATGCACCGGGACTTCCTCGAACAGCTGATGGAAACCGTCGGCGTGAACGTGAACACGCTGGTCGCCAACGCGCGCACCGACGAACTGCTCGGCGAGTCGCAGCGGCTGACCGCCGAGTTGCAGGCGCGGTCGCAGGAACTTCAGGTGCGGCAGGAGGAACTCCAGAGTTCCAACGCCGAACTGGAGGAGAAGGCGGCGCTGCTGGCCACCCAGAACCGCGACATCGAGACGAAGAACCTGGAGATCGAGCAGGCCAGCCAGGAGCTGGAGGCCCGCGCCCAGCAGCTCGCGCTCGCCTCCAAGTACAAGTCCGAGTTCCTGGCCAACATGAGCCACGAGCTGCGGACCCCGCTCAACAGCCTGCTGATCCTCGCCCAGCTGCTCACCCAGAACCCCAGCCGCAACCTCACCGCCAAGCAGGTCGAGTACGCGAGCATCATCCACTCGGCCGGTTCGGACCTGCTCCAGCTGATCAACGACATCCTGGACCTGTCCAAGGTCGAGGCCGGCAAGATGGACATCAGCCCGGAACGTGTTGTGCTGCGCCAACTCCTGGACTACGTCGAGGCGACCTTCCAGCCGTTGACCACCCAGCGCAACCTCGGTTTCGAGATCGTCACCGACCCCGGTGTGCCGGTCGACCTGCTCACCGACGACTCGCGGGTGCGGCAGGTGCTGAGCAACCTGTTGTCCAACGCGGTGAAGTTCACCGAGTCCGGCGGCGTGACGCTGCGGATCGCGCTGGCCACCCCGGACGAGCTGCCGGCAACGGTGCGCCGGCACGGTTCGGCCATCGCCTTCCAGGTCCGCGACACCGGCATCGGCATCGCCGAACACCAGCTGGAGACGATTTTCGGGGCCTTCCAACAGGCCGACGGCACCACCAGCCGCAAGTACGGCGGCACCGGTCTCGGCCTGTCGATCAGCCGGGAGATCGCCTACCTGCTCGGCGGCGTGATCACCGCGGAGAGCATTCTGGGCAGTGGCAGCACCTTCACCCTCTATCTGCCGATCGCCCGGCCGGATTTCCTCGACCAGCCGGCCATCTCCGCCTTCGACGACCAGGACGGTCCGGCCGCCTCGGTGGTCGCGGCGGCCAACGCCGCGCTGGAGGAGGTGGTCGACGCCGAGCTGGCGAACGCCACCCACAACAGCGCGCAGAACGGGCTGCCGCAGCAGAAGCGGCGGCGGCTGCTGGTGGTCGAGGCGCATCCGCGCGGGCTGCTGTCGCTGGTCGCGGAGAGCGCGGTGATCGACGCCACCGAGCGCCGCGACCCCAACGACGTGCGACCGCCGATCGAGGTGGTCACCGCGGTCGACCCGGACGAGGCCGCCGCCGCGCTGCGGGCGCAGGCCTGTGACTGGGTGGTGCTGGAGCTGGACATGGCCGACGAGGCGGCGAGCCGGTTTCTCACCGCGTTGGACCACACCGCGCTGGACCACACCTCTGCCGCGCCGGCAATTCCGGTGCTGGCCCACCACAGCCGCCGGTTGACGCCGGAACGGCAGCGGGACCTCCAGGCCAGGGCGCAGACCCAGCCACTGGAGTTGATCTCCAGTCTGGACGAGCTGCGCACCAGGATCTCCCGGCATCTCAACGGCGAGGTGCTCGCCAGCGCCCACCCGATCGCCGAGTTCAGCGGCACGGCCGACGCGGAACTCCTCGGGCGGCGGGTGCTGATCGTCGACGACGACGCGCGCAACGTGTTCGCGCTGACCAGCATCCTGGAGCTGCACGGGATGCGGGTGTTGCAGGCGGAGAACGGGCGGACCGGGATCGACGCCCTCACCCACCATCCGGAGATCGACCTGATCCTGATGGACGTGATGATGCCGGAGCTGGACGGGTACTCGGCGACCACCGAGATCAGGGCGATGCCGGAGTTCCGGGAGCTGCCGATCATCGCGGTGACCGCGAAGGCGATGCCCGGCGACCGGGAGAAGAGCATCTCCGCCGGCGCGACCGACTACGTGACCAAACCGGTCGACGCCAACGACCTGATCCGCTGCATCAAACGGTGGCTGCCCCGCTGACGATCATACTTGGTTCCGACGACGATGCTCGATTCGCCTGACGGCAGGGAGTTCACGTGGTGACCGCGTCGACGGATCCTCTTGGGCAGTCCGATATGGACGCCGCGGACGACAGTGCCCAGTTGGCCCGGCTGGCGGCGACCGTGGCCAGGTTGCAGAGGGATCTGCTGGGCGCGCAGGTCAGCGCCGACGGCAGGGCACTGATCGAACTGGCCAAGGGCGTGCTGGTGGAACGCCTGCACTGCGGGCCGACCCAGGCCGCCCGGCAGCTGGCGGCGCTGGCGCAGCGGTCCGGGCGCACCGAACTGGAATTCGCCGCCGACATCGTCAACCACGCCGCGCAGGACCGGATCACCGAGGCCACCTACGACATCGACGAGGCGGCCCCGCAGGTGGCCGCGCTGCGATTGCGCACGGCCGAGAGCGGGATGCTGACCGCAGGTGACTCGCAGGCCGTCGCGGAATCCCTGCTGGCGCACGCGCTGAGGCCGCTGGGCGCGGTGGCCGTGGCCATCTGGGCGGCCGGGTCGGACTCCTCGCTGACGCTGGCCGGGTTCGCCGGTTTCAGTCCGGCGGAGGCGCGGCGCTGGCACTACGTGCCGCCGGGGGTGGCGACGACGGCGCGGCGCGCGCTGACCGACCGGAGCACGGTCTGGTTCGAGACGGTGGCCGCGACGGCGCCGAGCGACCCGGCCGGCATCGGCAACCGGGAGGTCTCCGGCGGTGGCCGGGTCGCCGTGCCGGCCACCGCCGGTGGCCGCATCCTCGGCGTGCTGGAGATCTGCTGGCCCGCCGCGCTGCCCCCGCAGCCGACGCCGATCCAGCGGCAGGTCGAGGCACTGGCCGACCTGTGCGCGCACACCCTGGAGAGCAGACCGATCGAGCTGCCCGGTCTCGGCGCCGACGCCCAGCGCAGCCGGCCGGACGTGGCCGAACTGGTCGATCTGGCCGACAGCCTGCTGGATTCCGCCCTGGTGCTGCGACCGCAACTGGATGAACGCGGTCAGCTCGGCGACTTCCGGATTCAACACGCCAACAGCGCGTTCGTTGATCCGGCCGGCCGGCCGCGCAGCGCGATCACCGGCGGCCTGCTGCTGGAGGCGTATCCGCTCAGCGCCGAAGCACACGGCCTGTTCGCGAAGGTGACCGAGGTCTATGCGACCGGCAAGCCGTTTCGGGCCGAGCAGAGCGTGTTGACCGTGCTGGTCGGCGACGTCCCGGTGACGGTGACGGTCGGGCTGAGCATCAGCCGGCACAGCTACGGCGTGCTGCTGGTGTTGCGGGTGCCGGACGAGGCGAGCCGGTTCGCCGGCCTGCTGCACCATGCCCAGCGGCTCGGCCGGATCGGTGGTTTCGAGGAGAACGCGCTCACCGGGGAGATCAGCTGGAGCAGCCAGCTCTACGCGCTCTACGGGTTGGCGACCAGCGAGCCGCCGATTCCGTTGCAGCAGCTGGCCAGTTACGCGCATCCGGACGACGCGGACGCGATCGGCCGGTTCCTGCGCACCCTGCTGCACCATCGCCGGCCGGCGTCGACGGTGTTCCGGCTGCGCCAGTCCGACGACGTGTCCCGGCACAGCCGGCTCATCGCCGAACCGGTGCTGGACGCCGACAACCGCCTGCTGGCGATTCGGGGCGCGTACCAGGACGTGTCCGCGCAGCACTGGACCGAGGTGGCGCTGGCCGCGACCCGCGACCGGCTGGCGCACAGCGAACAGGAGGCGGCCGAGGGCAACCGGCTCGCCCTGCGGCTACAGCGCGCGATCATGCCCTCGGCGCAGGACTCCATCGACAAGCACGGGCTGCGGATCGCGGTGCGCTACCGTCCGGCGGAAAGTGATCACCTGGTCGGCGGTGACTGGTACGACGCGGTCGAGCTGCCCTCCGGGCAGATCCTGCTGTCCGTCGGGGACATCGCCGGGCACGGTATCGAGGCGGCCACCGGCATGGTCGCGCTGCGCAACGCCCTGCGCGGCCTGGCCACCACCGAGGCCGGACCGGCCCAGCTGCTGCGCTGGCTGAACCTGGTCGCGCACAACCTCGCCGACAAGGTGGTCGCGACCGCGCTGTGCGGGCTCTACGACCCGAGGACCGGCCTGCTGCGCTGGGCCCGCGCCGGACACCTGCCACCGGTGCTGATCCGGGGCCGGCACGCCACCTCGCTGCCGATGATCCGGGGCATCCTGCTCGGCGCGATCAGCGAGGCCGAGTACGCCGAGGGCGAGGTCGCGCTGGAACCGGGCGACACGCTGCTGATGTACACCGACGGGCTGATCGAGCGCAAGGACCGGGCACTGGACGACTCCGTCGACGACCTGCTCAGCACCGCGGAGTATCCGGCGGCGACGCTGGAACAGCGACTGGATCACCTGTTGACGCACAGCAACGCCGACACCGACGACGACACCTGCCTGGTCGGCATCCAGCTGTACTAGGATTGTCCACTGTGGACTTTCCAGTGGTCAGCAGGCCAGATAGTCGGTGGCACTGGCGGGCAACGGGGCGAGGTCGATGATGTCGCCGCCGCACCGCTGGATGCCCAGCCGCAGCCGGGCGAGGTCCGTGCGGCCCTGCGCCGGGCGGGCGCCGGCCACCAGCAACAGCGGAAGTTGCAGGCTGGCGACGGAAAGCCGGTGCCAGAGCAGGATGGTCGCCTCGTCGGCCCGGTGCAGGTCGTCCACCACGAGCAGCATCGGCGAACTCGCGCAACGCTG
>CAJCJE010000035.1 GCA_903970565.1 Candidatus Melainabacteria bacterium
CCGTCGGCGACCGGCACGACCCGCACCCGCCGATCGGGCCGAACGTCGCCGATGCCGAGGGTGATCGCAGCCGCGACCTGCTCGGCGGTCAGCGAGCCCTTGAACTTGTCCGGTGCGACGACCACATGCGCCTGGACGATCTCGACCTCCTCCTGGCCGCTACTCCCCGATCCGCTCGGCCACCGCCCCAGTGTGACCGACCAAGACCCGAGTGACCGGCAACGCCGCCGGCCATCACCGCTACCACGTCGTCCTCGCCACCGGTGCCATGACCGACCGCGACCCCGACGCACGCCACCCAGCCGACGCCGACGACGCCGCGCCAAACGCCGGGCAATGTCTGCCAGGCGCCGGGCAGGCGCCGGGCAGGCGCCGGGCAGGCGCCGGGCAATGCCGCCCATTAGCATCCGCCCGCGATCCCGGCAAGCCGTTGTCCACAGCCGCCCCGGTCATCCACAGGTGCACGCCATCCGCTTGCCTGTCTGACCTGCGCCGATAGACTGGACCAGGGCCAGCCCCCCGGTGGATGGGTGGGGGCTGTCTGGGTCCATATTCAGGATTTTCCGTTGTGGTTGAGCTTGGGGCAACAGTAGTCAACGCGGGGGCTTGGCGACCAGCCGACTGCGCGCTGAGCAGGTCCGTTTCCGGGCGCGGGTCGCGCGGGCTCCGGGTGTTGACACCTGCCTCCGGCCGCTCGTACGGTCGGCCGAACGGAAGGAAACTTCCGCGATGCAGAAGAATCCACGGCAGCGAAAACCCACAGCAGCGGAAGGCCGGGCGAGCGGGTGGCGACGGAGGACGGGTCAGCGATCCAGCGGTACAACGCCGGGCCGGCCGAGGAGCGCTACGCCGAGTTGCTGCGCTGCGTCGCGGTGCCGCGCTGGGCTCGCGCGCTGGTGGACGGGCGGCCGTATGCCGATGTCGCGCAGCTGCGCCGGCACGCGGCCGAGTTGACCGCCGGGTTGACCGAGGCGGAGGTGTTGCTCGCGCTGGCCGACCATCCGAAGATCGGGCAGCGGGTCAGCAGCGGCTGGTCACGGGCCGAACAGTCCGGAGTGGATGATCGGAATGCGGAGCTGGCCGAGGCGCTGCGCGCCGGGAATGTGGCCTACGAACAGCGGTTCGGGCATATTTACCTGGTCTGCGCGACCGGCCGGGACGGCGCCGACCTGCTCGCCGACCTCACCGCCCGGCTGACCAACGAACCGGCCGAGGAGATCGACGTGGTCCGCACCGAACTCGGCAGGATCGCCGAGCTGCGCCTGACTCGGATACTGGCCGAACCCGAAAGTCCGTGACGGCAACGAAACCGACCCGACGAGCCACGGAAGGGCAACCGTGACCACGATCACTACGCATGTTCTGGACACCGCGCTGGGCCGACCGGCGGCGGGGGTCGCGGTCGCGTTGGAGCACGACGGCGCGGCGGGTTGGACGGCGGCCGGCGCCGGGACGACCGATGCCGACGGGCGGGTCCGGGTGATCGGGCCGGCGCAGGCCGTGGCCGGCAACTACCGGCTGACCTTCGACACCGGCGGCTACTTCGGCGCCGACGGGCGGGAGTGTTTCTTTCCGGAGGTCACTGTCACCTTCACCATCACCGACCCCACCAGCCATTATCACGTCCCGATCCTGCTCTCGCCCTTTTCCGTGTCGACCTATCGAGGAAGCTGATCCGCGATGGCCATCAGGCTTGGCGCCAACCAGTACGGCAAGGCGGAGACCCGCCTGGTCACCGTCCGCCGCGACGGCGAGCAACACCAGCTGACCGATCTCAACGTCAGCACCTCGCTGCGCGGCGACCTGGCCGCCTCGCACCTGGACGGCGACAACCGGCACGTGGTGCCGACCGACACCCAGAAGAACACCGTGTTCGCCTTCGCCAAGCAGGCACCGGTCGGCGAGATCGAGGACTTCGCGCTGCGGCTGGGCCGGCATTTCGTGGGCTCCTTCGACTACATCACCGGCGCGCGGATTCTGATCGACTCCTACGGCTGGAGCCGAATCCCGGTCGACGGGCAGCCGCATCCGCATTCGTTCTTCCGCTCCTCCGACGAGAAGCGGACAACCGCGGTCACCGTGCAGGACGAGCAGGCCTGGGTCGTGTCCGGGCTGCGCGACCTGATCGTGTTGAAGTCGACCGGTTCGGAGTTCCACGGCTATCCGAAGGACCGCTACACGACGCTGCCGGAAACCACCGACCGGGTGCTGGCGACCGCGGTCACCGCACGCTGGCGCTTCGCCCATCTGGACGTCGACTGGGCCGCGAGCTTCCCGTCAGTCCGCGCCACGCTGCTGCAAGCGTTTGCCAACACGCACAGCCTTGCCCTCCAGCAGACCCTGTACGCGATGGGCGAAGCGGTGCTGACCACGCATCCGGACATCGCCGAGGTGCGGCTGTCACTGCCGAACAAGCATCACTTCACCGTGGATCTGGAGCCGTTCGGCCTCGACAACCCGAACGAGGTGTTCTTCGCGGCGGACCGGCCGTACGGACTGATCGAAGGCAGTGTGCTGCGCGACGACGCACCGGAGGAAGGTCTCGCCTGGCACACCCTGGCCGCGTTCTGAGCCGGAGGCCAGGAACCGGGACCATCCTTGCCAGGGGGCGCCTCTGCTCAGGCCAGGGCGTCGAGTTGGTCGGGGGTGAGGTCGGGCGGGAGTTCGGCGGGGTCGAGCGCGCCGCAGCGCAGCGCCCGCAACAGGAAGGCGGCCAGCATCCGCGCGGTGGCCGGTTCGTCGGCGACCGCGCTGCCGCGGTGACCGAGGTAGTCCGACAGCCGGGTCGCCACGGCCGGCGCGCCGGCCCGGTAGAAGCCGTAGACGGCGGCGTAGCGGGTGACGAGTTGGTGCGGGTGCAGATCCCAGCCCTGGTAGAAGCCGTGGTCGAGGGAGCGCCGGACGAGTTGGGCGTGCGTGCGCCAGCCGTGCCGGACCGCGTCGCGGTCCCCGAACGGCAGCACGTTGGTCGAGCCGTCCGAGCACCAGACCCCGGTGCCGGCGGCGGAAACCTGCATCACGTGCCGGGCGAAGTCGCAGGAGCCGTGCGCGAGATGCTGGCTCGCGGTGGGCAACCCCAGCCCTGCGGTGTAGTCGTAGGTGCCGAAGTGCAGGCCACGGACCCGGCCCTGTCCGGCCCGGACGAAACCCGGCAGCGCCAGCCGACCGGAACCGTCCACAATGGCCTGCTGGGTTTCCACCTGGATCTCGAACACCAGCGTGCCGGCCGGCAGGCCGAGCTGGTTTTCCAGTGCCGTCAGCAGTTCGACGAAGACCTCGACCTGTCGGACGTCGGTCACCTTGGGGAAGGTGATCAGCAGCCCGCTCGGCAGGTCGCCGTCGAAAGCGGTGAGGAACACGTCCAGGGTGCGGACGGACCGGCGGCGCAGCGCGGCCGTGTCGAAGGACTTGACGCGCAGACCGGCATACGGCGGGGCGGTCGCGTTCCGGTGCCAGTCGGCGAGAATTCGCGCGGCGCGCACGGCGTCGGCGTCCTCGATGTCGTCGCCGGGGGCGCCGTAGCCGTCCTCGAAGTCGAACCGAAGGTCCTCGACCGGCTGCGTGAGGAGTTTGCGCAGCAGGAGTTCGTGCACGCGCCGTGCCAGTTCCGCCGGCAGGTCCAGGATCTCGGCCAACTCGGTCGGGGTGCTCGCGTGTGCACGGAGGGCCTCGGTCGCCGAGGTGCCCCAGCGTTGGAGGAGATCGGGGCGGGCGGCACCGGCCGGGACGTAGCAGGTGTGCACCGGCTGGTCGGTCAGCCGGTCACCGGGATAGTCGCGCGCACGTTCTGAGTCCACTTCGGACAACTGGGCGACGAGGCCGGCCGCGAGGCCGGTCGGCAATGACTGCCTGGGTACGGGGGCGGACATGGTTTCAGTCGATCAGTTCGTAGGCGGGCAGGGTGAGGAAGTCGACGAACCGTTCGCTCAGCGCCACGGATTCGAACAGCTGACAGGCTTCGTCGAGCCGGTCCGGGATCTCCGCCGCGAGCGCCCCCCTGGTCTGCGCCAGCACCTCGCGCACCAGCTCGGCGGTGACCAGCTGCCCGTCAGTCAACCGCACTCCGTTGTGCACCCACTGCCACAGCTGGGATCGGGAGATCTCAGCGGTCGCCGCGTCCTCCATCAGGTTGTGAATGGCGGCGGCACCGTTGCCGGTCAGCCAGGACGCGAGGTAGCGGACGCCGACATCCACCGCGCCGCGCACCCCGGCCTCGGTCACCTCGCCGGGGGTGCTGGCCACGTCCAGCAACTCCTCGGCGCTCACCGAGACCTCGGTGCGCAGCCGGTCGAGCTGGTTGGGCCGCTCGCCGAGCACCGCGTCGAACTCCGCCCGGCAGACCTTGACCAGGCCGGGATGGGCCACCCAGGAGCCGTCGAAACCGTCACTCGCCTCACGCCGCTTGTCCGCGTGCACCTTGGCCAGCGCCTGCTCGGTCACCTCGGGGTCGCGTCGGTTCGGGATGAACGCGGCCATCCCGCCGATGGCGAACGCGCCGCGCTGATGGCAGGTGCTGACCAGCAGTTCGGTGTAGGCGCGCATGAACGGCGCGGTCATGCCGACCGAGTTGCGGTCGGGCAGTACGAACCGCTCGCCGGCGTCCCGGAAGTTCTTGATCACGCTGAACAGGTAGTCCCAGCGACCCGCGTTGAGGCCGGCGACGTGCTCGCGAAGCTCGTAGAGGATCTCCTGCATCTCGAACGCGGCGGTGATCGTCTCGATCAGCACGGTGGCCCTGATGGTGCCAAGAGGAATGTCCAGGGCCTGCTGGGCGGCGGTGAACACGTCGTTCCACAGCCGTGCCTCCAGATGGCTTTCCAGCTTGGGCAGGTAGAAGTACGGTCCGCTGCCGCGTTCGAGCAGTTCGCGGGCGTTGTGGAAGAAGTACAGGCCGAAGTCGACCAGCGCGCCGACCATCGGTTCGCCGTCCACCAGGAGGTGGCGTTCGTCGAGGTGCCAGCCACGGGGGCGGGGCATCGGCACGGCCGGCCTCCCGCCCGGCGTGAGCCGGTAGTGCCTGCCCTCCGGCGAGGTGAACTCGATCCGGCCCCGGATCGCGTCGGCGAGGTTGACCTGGCCGGAGACGACGTTGTGCCAGTGCGGGGTGTTGGCGTCCTCGAAGTCGGCGAGCCAGACGTTCGCGCCCGAGTTCAGCGCGTTGATGGACATTTTCCGCTCGGTCGGACCGGTGATCTCCACCCGTCGGTCGCGCAGGTCCGCCGGGGCCGGGGCGACCCGCCAGTCCGCGTCGCGGACCGCCTTGGTTTCCGGGAGGAAGTCCAGCCGGCCGGTTTCGGCGATCCGCGCGCGGCGGACGGCGCGCTGGGCCAACAGTTCGGCGCGGCGCGGCGCGAAGCGCCGGTGCAGGTCGGCGAGGAAGTCGACGGCCGCCGGGGTCAGGATCTCCTCGCCCCGCTCAACCCCGTCGCCGTGCACCGTGACCTGCGACATGTCCATCGACTCCGCTCATCGGGCACGGGCGTCGTACTGGTGACGCCACCGAGACTGTCCGGTACTTTTCCTCATCGTGGAGGTTAACTTCCAAAATCGGCCGCGGGCAAGCCGGCGATCGGGCCCCGGAGTGCTTCGGTGACCACACCCCGCGACACACCCCGGAGCGGGCCGAGAACCCCACCGGCGCCGCGCCCCGCCGGGAGCGGGGTGCAGTCCGTCGAGCGCACCTTCGAGTTGTTGGAACTGCTCGCCGACGCGGGTGGCGAGGTCGCGCTCTCACAGCTCGCGGAGTCTTCCGGGCTGCCGCTGCCGACCATCCACCGGATCATGCGCACCCTGCTGACCGGCGGCTACGTCCGCCAGCAGCCCTCCCGCCGCTACAGCCTCGGCCCGAAACTGATCCGGCTCGGCGAGACCGCCGGCCGGTCGTTGGGCGCCTGGGCACGGCCGTATCTGGCCGACATCACCGACGCCGTCGGGGAGACCTCGAACATGGCGATCCTGGACGGCGACCAGGTCGTCTACGTCGCTCAGGTGCCTTCCCCGCACGCCATGCGGATGTTCACCGAGGTGGGCCGCCAGGTGGACGCGCACTGCACCGCCGTCGGCAAGGCGATGCTCGCGCAGTGGCCGGTCGAGGAGGTCGACCGGCTGCTGTCTCGGTCCGGGATGCGGCCCAGGACCGAGCGAACCATTACCGACCTGCCCACCTTCCGCGCCGAACTGGCCTCGATCCGGGACACGGGCTACGCGGTGGACGACGGCGAGCAGGAACTCGGCGTGCGCTGCGTCGCCGTCGCGGTGCCCCGCTCCGCCTCGGCGATCTCCATCTCCGGACCGCAGACCAGGATGTCGCTGATCGCCCTGGACGAGGTCGTTGCGCTGCTGCGCGCCACCGCCGTGAGGCTGGCCGGCGAACTGGCCGGCCAGCGCGACCGAGGACGGTGAACCCGAGCTAGCGGCGGATCTCGTCCAGGCGCACCGGACGATGCTCCTTTCTGGACAGTTCGCAGGCTTCGGCGGCATAGAAGGCTTCCAGCGCGTCGGAGACCGTGCACGGACTGCCGATCTCACCGGCGATCACCCTGGTGAAGGCCTGTAGCTCGGTTTCGTAGGCGGCGCGGAAGCGTTCGACGAAGGTCGGGTGGGCCGGGCCGGTCGGCCAGGCGATGCCGGCTTCGACCGAGCGCAGCGGCAGTCGCTGGTCCAGGCCGACGGAAATGCTCTCCGCCGAGCCGAGCAGTTCCATCCGCACGTCGTAGCCTGCCGCGTTGTACCGGGTGCCGGAGACCAGGGCGAGGGTGTCGTCGTCCAGGGTCAGCACCGCGCCCATCGTGGCCACGTCCCCGGCCGCGCGGAAGAAGTCCGCGCCCCGGTTGGTCCCGACCGCGTACACCTCGGCGATCTCCCGGCCGGTCACCCAGCGGATGATGTCGAAGTCGTGCACGCTGCAATCCCGGAAGAAGCCACCCGAGGTGGCGATGTACTCGGCGGGCGGGGGCGCCGGGTCGAAGGTGTTGGCGCGCACCGTGTGCAGCCAGCCGAGAGTGCCCTCGGCCACCTGGCGGCGCGCGGCGACGTAACCGGCGTCGAAGCGGCGCTGGAAGCCGATCTGGACCGGTGCCTCGCCGATGGCGTTCAGAACGGCGAGGGTGCCGTCGATGTCCGGCGCGACCGGCTTCTCGCAGAACACCGGAAGGCCCGCCGCGACCCCCCGTGCGATGAGTTCGGGATGCGCACCGGTCGCCGCCGCGATCACCACGCCGTCCAGGCCGGCGACGAACAGTTCGTCGATGCTCGCCGCGCACTCGACCCCGAGCTTGTTCGCGGCCTGCCGCGCGCGCGGCGCGTCGATGTCCGCGATGACCACGGAATCCACCATGTCCAGCCGATGCAGCGTTTCGGCGTGAAAGGCCCCGATCCGTCCGGTGCCGGCCAGTCCAATCCGCATGTCCTCATCCTTCACACGTCGCTGTGGGTAGGGGTTCATCGCAACTCGGGGCCCGGTTCCTTCCGGTGCCGGGAAGAGGTCGGCCAGGGAGGGGGTCAGTTGCTGCCGAGGACGAACTCGAAGGAGTACACCGAGGCCCGGTAGATGTGGTTGCCGTACTCGACCGCGCGGCCGGTCTCGTCGTAGGCGGTCCGCGACATGGTCAGCAGACAGGAGCCTCGGGATTCTCGCAACACCCTCGCCTCGGCCGCGGTCGCGCCGCGCGCCCCGATCACCTGGGAGGCCAGGTGCGGCCGGATGCCGGTCGCGCGCATCAGCTGGTAGAGCCCGGTCTGCCGCAGGCTCTCCTCGGTTAGCGGGATCAGGCCGGCCGGCAGGTAGTTGCGCAGCAGGGCCAGTG
>CAJCJE010000036.1 GCA_903970565.1 Candidatus Melainabacteria bacterium
GCGGCGGTTGCCGCCGGGCCGTTGCCGAACCCACCGGTTTCCCCACCGGACCCGGTCGTCCGGCACGTGGTCCAACATCGCCTGACGGCCGCTCAGACGAAGGCCATGACCGAACTCGGCCACCGCGAGCACGTGACGATCAACGGCCTGCTGTCGGGCGCCATCCTGCTCACCGAGGCCGAGATACGCGACCTGCCGTTGACCGACCTGGTGTACCGGTACACGGTGAATCTGCGCAGTCGTCTCACGCCGCCGATCGACCCGACCGAGGGCACGAACGTGCTCGGCGGCGTGGGATTCAAGGTCACCGAGGACATCGAGCCCGACGCCGTCGCGATCGGTCGAGCGATCGGTACGCGGTTGCAGGCAGGGCTGGCCAACGGATCGGTCCAGCGCAGCCTCCTCGACCTGCTCAGCCAAGCGGCGCGCGATGCGAAACCGTGGGACCCCAGCCTCGCCCGCGCGGTGGTCAGCGTGATGAACTGGGGACTGGTGCCGCCGATGCGCACGCCGGAGGATCTACTGCTGACGAACTTCCACTCCGCTTCCCGGATCAGGGAGTCCTCGGCCCTCGGTGGCTACGTGGTGAGCACCTTCGACGGGCGGACAGGGATCGATCTGGCCTGGCCCGAGGGCGACTCGGACCTACCCCGGCGCCTCGACCTCCTGCGTGAGCAGCTCGACCGCATCACCCGGTAACCGTGATCACCGACGATACGGGCCGACCAGGAGATTCGGCCCGTTTGTCGAATTCTCGACGGTTGTACGGCTTTCGTGGCTCAGCTATCCATGACGCCCATCAGGCGCCCCAGGGCTGTCCGACCAGCCTTTTGTCGTTCCAGGTGGCCGCCAGTTCGACCCGCGAGGCGATGTTCATCTTCTGGAACACCTTTTTCAGGTGGAACGCCACCGTGTGGCGAGAGATGAACAGCTGCCTGCCGACCTCGTTGTTGGTGTGCCCCTGGCTCACCAGCTCAGCGACGGCGAACTCCGTGTTGGTGAGGCCGTGTGGCAACGTCCCGTCCCGTTCCACGTTACGGCTCGCGCCCCGGCGCACACCGAACTCCCGGAGCTTGTTCACGACGCGGGAGGCATCTCGGGTGGCACCGAGATCGGTGTAGGTGTCCGCGACCGATTCGAGGATGCACGTCGCCTCGTCCCGTTCGGAGCAGCGCTCGGCCAGCAGATCGGCCATGTCCTCACGCGCGGATGCCCCACACCAACGGTCGGGATAGAGATCGGCCGCCTCGTGCAACTTGCCGGAGTCCCGTTCCAACAGCCCAGCGGCATGAAGCGCCGCCCCTCGGATCACACTGAAGCGTGGATGCTTGGCGGACGTGACGGTGGCCGCCGACACCACCATCTTCGCCAGGTCGTGGGCGCCCAACTTGCCAGCGGCGCGAACCAGCCAGGACGCCGCGGCCGGCGCCGACACCAGAAGCTGGCGGAGCACGACGGGGTTGGTGACGATCCCGGCGATGAGACCGGCCGCGCTGCCCACCCCGCCGCGGGCCTCGGCGGCCTGAGCGGTCACCCACGCTCCCGCCGCCTGACCGAAGTAGCCCAGCAGGGCTTCGTCCGCGAGTTTGTCGACGAAATGAAGGCAGGCCCGCATATCCGCCCGGCGGAGCGCGCCCAGCGCCATCACCACGTAGCTGGGAGGCCGCAGGGACCGAATACCACATCGCTCGGCAATCCGCAGCCCCCGATCGATCTCGGCGATCCCGGCGTCGACACGGCCCAGGGCGAACAGCAGTTCGCCTCGGGCAACATGAGCCGTGGCGGTCGTGCGCGGCGGCTCTGATTCATCCCTCCGCGCCTCGACGGAGGCGAGTACCCGCTGGGCCGCGTCAAGCTCCCTGGCCCTGATGAGCAGCGTGACGTAGGAGTACGGAGCCAGTTGACACAGCTCGTGGGACTCCTGACATCTGACCGTCGTTGCCGCGAAGGCGTACTGCAATCCCGCGTCGAGCCGCCCGTCGAACCAGGACAGGGCAGAAAGTCGGAGGAATCCGGCGGTCTCACAGGATCTCTGGGTCGGATCGTCGCCGAACCCGAAGAAAGGATCTTGAGAATATCGCACGGTCGGCTCGTCCAAACAGGGATTAGCCATTCGGTTCACCCGCGAGATGCATGGCCATCCTCGTCACACGTGAGGTCACATCTGTTTCTGCGTCATCGCTCACTGGTGGCATTTCCACACGGTAACCGTCCCAAAAAATGGGAATTAAATCCCGAGAAACGGTCGGTGGTAATACATGGCGAATGCGGTCATAGGGTGACAACACCCCGGCGGATGCCGGCACGAGTGGAGGAGACAAAGGACCCCCAGTCCCCGATAGTTATTTTATTACAGTTCACTACCAGCTTTGCCTTCTCCGAGGCTACAACCAGCATGTTTGCGCGTCATCGCTAGTGTGAGATAGATCGCCGCGCCAGATCCGACCGAAGACGGCGTGCTATAGCGACCCAGGCTTCTGTCCACCAAATGGGTCTATCAAATACGTCCGGGACGGGCTTCCCGACTATTCTCATTACTACAGGTGATGCCGATGTCGAGTGGCTGATCCACATACCGGTCCGCATACAGAGGTGTGTGCATCCATTGGGCTCGCCTTTACTCATGGCAAGCGGGTGCTTCAGGTGGATCGAAATGCACCGTATACGGACAAGATCGAGCAGACGATCAGAGCCGCACGGCCGGCACTGCGAGGTGGATCAAATCAATGGATCATACTGGCAGCGCGCGTGGACCTCAGCCGACGCGGAGGTCTCGGTCGGCGGGCGCCCTCAGGGCGCGTCCCAGGCCACCGGCAGCGCGTGTACGCCGTAGGTGAGCATGTCGTTACGCAGCGGAATCTCCTCGGCCGGCACGGTGAGGCGGAGGTTGGGCAGACGACGCAGCAGTTCGGTGTACCCGACCGTCATCTCCACCCGGGCCAGCTGCTGGCCGAGACACTGGTGCACGCCGTGACCGAACGCCAGGTGCGGACCCCTGACTCGGGTCACGTCCAGCGACCCCGGATTCTGCCACTGCTGCTTGTCCCGGTTGGCGGCCACGATGGAGACCACCACGGTCGAGCCGGCCGGGAGATGATCGCCGCCGAGTTCGATGTCCTCCGTGGCGAACCGGAAGATTCCGGTGTGCACGATCGAGAGGTAGCGCAGCAGCTCCTCGACGGCGTCCCCGACGCGGGCCGGCTCCTCGCGCAGCGCGGCCAACTGCTCGGGGTGCTGGAGCAGCACGAAGGTGCCCAGGCCCAGCATGTTCGCGGTGGTCTCGTGGCCGGCGATGAGCAGCAGATTGGCAATGTTGATCAGTTCGTCGTCGGTCAGGGCGGGGTCGGCCCCGGCGTGGTGGATCAGGCCGGAGATCATGTCGTCGGTGGGGTTGCCCCGCTTGTCCGCGACCAGCCGCTGCATGAACGCGCGCTGGGCCTCGACGTTGGCCACCGCCTCCTTGACCGGCAGGTCCATCCGCAGCAGGGCCGCCGTGCTGCGCTGGAACTCCTCCCGTTCCTCGTAGCGCACCCCGAGCAGCTCACACATCACCAGCGTGGGCACCGGGATCGCGAACTCGGGCACCAGGTCGGCGCTGTTTCCCCTGGCCAGCAGGGCATCCAGCCGATCGGTGACGATCTGCTCGATCCGCGTGGTCAGCTGGCGCATCCGCCGCAGGGTGAACTGCCCGGTGAGCAGCCTGCGATAACGGGTGTGGTCCGGCGGGTCCATGTTGATGAACGACCCGGCCCGCGACTTGTCGTCCTGCAACTGTTCGCGCAGCTCTTGGGGCAGTTCCTTGAACCTCGGGTGGTACTGGAACCGGTTGGCCGACAACCGAGGGTCCACCAGCACCGCGCGAGCCTGCTCGTACCCGGACACCAGCCAGAATGGGTCGCCGCCGGGCAGGATCGACCTGGTGACCGGGGACTGCTCGGCCATCGCCATCAGCGCGGCCGGCGGCGTGAACGGGTCGTCGCGCCGGAGGAGTTCCTGACGTAGCGGTGCGCGCAGCGATTCGTTGGCCGGCGCGGATTCGGTCGTCTCGGTCGTCACTTCGAGGGCTCCTCATGGTGCGGAAAATGGCTCAACCGCAACGTTTCTCATCGCTGCGACGCCAGGTGGTACGGCAAGGGGGCGTGCCCTGCCGCCGTCCGTCACGGCGACGCCCCGGTCGCCGTGACGAGGGAGCGCTGATCGGCCGGTTCGTCCGGTCCTCGGTGGTACTAGCGGAAGAAGCTGGTGATCGACTCGGTCAGGCTCGCGGCGTCCACCCCGTGCAGCCGGTCGTGGTCCTCGGCCTTGCCGTAGACCCGCGTCTCCTGGTCACGCCGCACCCCGTAGGACCGCAGCCGGTGCGGCACGTCGCCGAGCGCCTCGGCCACCTCGTACGCCGAGGTTCCCCGTAGGTATGGCTCGACCAGCACCACGTTCGGCCGCGCGGAGCCCACCGCGGCACGCAGACCGGCATGGTCGAACGGCCGGATCGTGGCGGTGTAGAGCACCGTCGCGTCCGCCGTGGCCGTCGCGGCGAGCACCTGGTCGAGCACCGGTCCGACCGCGATCACCACGCCCGCGCCACCCCGGCGCAGCACGGTGAACCCGTCCGAGCCCGGTACCGCCTCGTTGTTGGCCCGTTCGGACAGTCGTATGTAGACCCGGCCGTCGCCGGACACCGCGTCCCGCAGCAGCGGCTCGACCTCGTCCTCGTGCCCCGGCACGTGCACGGTCCAGCCAGGCAGCGTGTCGAACAGCGCCACGTCGCCGGGTGACTGGTGCGTCCGGCCCCACGACGGGTCGTCGTAGGAGGCGCCGACGCTGACCAGCACCGCGCCGACGTCCTGGTGCCCGAGACCGATCTTGAGCTGCTCGAACGGTCGCTCGACCAGGAACGGCGCGTAGGTGTGCACCACCGGCCGGTGCCCGGTCAGCGCCAGGCCACCGGCGATGTCGATCATCGCCTGCTCACGGATGCCGAGGTTGATCACCCGGTCCGGGTACTCGGCCCGCACCGCGGTGAAGAACCACGACGAGATGTCCGCGGTCAGCAGGACCACCCTGGAGTCGGTGGCCAGCGACTCGATCATCGTGTCGACGAAGACGGTCCGCATCAGCTTCCTGGTCAACTGGGCGGTCATGCCGCACCCCCTTGGGTGGTCTCGCGGATCTCCGCCACCACGGCCTGCGGCCGTCCGTCGGGTTCCAGGGTCAGTGCCTGGTACAGCTCGTCGTGGTCGCGACCGTCCACGGTGGTCGCCTGCCAGCCTTCCATCGTGAAGCGCCTGGCGATGCCGCCCGGCCAGCCGTGGCTGGCCGAACTGTTGTCGATCACGACCGCGGTGACGCGGTCGAGCCCGAGCCGCCCGGCGATGGCCATCGCCTCGTGGTTGCTGCCCTCGTCGAACTCACCGTCACCCATCAGCACCACCACCCGCGAGCGCCGCCCCTGGGCGCGCAGCCCGAGCGCGGTGCCCACGCCGAGGGCGAGTCCGTGGCCGAGGGAGCCGCTGCTGATCTCCACACCGGGCGCCAGCGTGCGGTCCGGGTGCATGCCCAGCGGCGAGCCGAACTCGCGCCAGGTGTTCAGCGTCTCCGGCTCGATGAAGCCCTTCGCGGCCAGCACCGCGTAGTAGGCCATCGGCCCGTGGCCCTTGGACAGATAGAACCGGTCCCGATCGGGGTCGTCGATGTTCGCCGGCGAGACGTTGAGCACGCGGTCGTAGAGCACCCAGAGCGCGCTCTGCGTGGACGCGGCGGCCCACCCGTGCTTCTCGTCCCCGGTCATCCTGCCGAAGAGGCTCTGTAGCGTCTCTTCCGTCGTCTGCATGATCCCGCGCTTCCTCTGTGGCTGGCCAATCGGGGCGGCACCGTCGGCTGCCGTGGAGGTGCGGATCGACCGAGGCAGCCGACGGTAGGACGTTGGTGGTGATCAGGCGGGCTTGGTGGCCGTCAGCAGGACGTAGCCCAGCGTCGGTTCCGCGCTGAAACCGTGGAACCGCGAGAGGGTCAGGTCGAACTGCTGTGCGCCGATGTGCGGCTCGGCCTGTTCCCGCAGCGCTTCGAACCGGACCGCCGCCTTGCCCCAGGACGGCCGGGTGAACTCGCTGACGTCCTCGAAGCCACCGGGAACGAGGCCGGCCTCGCGGATGTGGGACTGGTACTCCTCCAGCCCGACGACCGACAGCACGCCCTTGCTGGCCTCGGCCACGCGGGCGGGATCGGGTTCCTGCCCGTCATCTCCCGGCACCAGCAGGAAGTCGCCGATCGCCACCCGGCCGCCGGGCCGCAGCACCCGGGCCGCCTGCCGGAGGACATGCCACCGATCCGGCATGTGGTGCATGGACTCCAGTGCCCAGACGATGTCGAACGACTCGTCCGGGAACGGCAGGTCCATCGCGTCGGCGAACTGGAAGGACAGTCGGTCGGCCAGTCCGGCGGC
>CAJCJE010000037.1 GCA_903970565.1 Candidatus Melainabacteria bacterium
CACGACGGCGACGACGAGCACACGCCGTGGCGGGACGGTCCGGTGCTGGACATCCTGGTCAGCGTGCGCAGCCGGGGCGACCGGGGCGCGCGGGGCCGGACCTCACGCATCCTGGACGACCCGATCGGCCGCGAGTCGCTGCTGGCGCAGGCCAGGATCGCGCAGGCGCGGCGACGGGCGGCGGCCGAGGAGTTGATCACCGCGGCGCCGAACCTGGACCGGGTGACTCTCTCGCCGGGCGCGCTCGGCGCGCTGTGCGAACTGCTGACGCTGGCGATGGCGGCGCGGGCGCATCCGACCGATCCGGGCGAGGCCGCCGACCCGGTGCGCGGGCTGCGGCTGACCCTCACCCCGGCGGCGGGGCACACCACCAGGGTGCGCAGCGCCGCCGGCACCCTGACCCTCGCCGACACCCGGCTGGCCGTCGTGCCGACCGAGGTCGATGCCTCATGAGCCCCACCAGAACAGGGGTCCTGGACGGCCTGTCGGAGATCGACGCGGCGAACGTGGTGCGCTGCGCGCGGGTGCTGCTGCGCCGGCCGCTGCTGCGCGCGGCCGGGCCGGACGGCGACCTGCTGCCGCTGGTCTACCGGCATCGGCTGGCCCTGGCCGACCTGTTCGCGCAGACGCTGGGCTACCGGCTGGTCGTGCAGCGGCAGTTCGCCCGGCTCTACAAGGCGATGCCGGCCGGCGACCTGCCCAGGGGCGAGTCCTCGCTGTCCCCGCGCGGCTACACCTATCTCGCGCTGACCATCGCCGCGCTCAGCGGCGTCGGCCGGCAGGTGCTGCTGTCCCGGCTGGTCGCGGACGTGCGCTCGGCCGGGGTCGAGGCCGGCCTCGCGATCACCGACGACCTCGCCGACCGGCGGGCGATCGCGGCGGCGCTGCGGCATCTGCTGGCCCTCGGCGTGCTGCACGAGACCGAGGGGTCGGTGAGCGGGCTGCTCGGCGAGACCACCACCGAGGCGCTGATCACCATCGACACCGACCTGCTCGGCCAACTGCTGGTCGGACCGCTGGCCGAGGCCACCGACGGCGCCGACCTGGTCGAGCTGGCCACCCGGCCCGGTCCGCGCGGCACCGAGCACGCGGTGCGGCGGCGGCTGGTCGAGGACCCGGTGGTGCTGTACGCGGACCTGCCCCCCGAGCAGGCGGACTGGCTGCGGCGCCGGGCCAGGCGCGAGTCCGGGCTGCTGGAGTCGTGTTTCGGGCTGATCACCGAGACCCGCGCCGAGGGCATCGCGATCACCGACCCGGAGGACTACCTCACCGATCTGGTCTTCCCCGGCGCCAGCACGGTCAGCAGGGTCGCGCTGCTCGCGCTGCCGGAACTGCTGGCCGGCGCCGAACGCGGCGCCCGGCCGGACGGTCGGGTGCCGATCGAACCGGCGACGCTGCGCGCGGTGTGCGCGCGACTGGTGGAGGACTATCCTGCGGCGTGGTCGAAGCAGGCCACCGAGGATCTGACCGACCTCGGTGCTGCGGTGCTCGACCTGCTCACCGCGATGGGGCTGGCCGTGTTCACCGCCGAGGACGGTTGGCTGCTCAGTCCGGCCGCGCACCGCTGGCTGCCGGAACCCGACGAGCGGCCGGCCCGTGAACTGCCCCAGCTGCCGCCGCAACCGCAACCGGAACCCGGCTGGTCGCTGTTCGACCACGAGGACGCGGCGGTGCAGGACGACACGGCGGTGCGGGACGACACGGCACTGCCTGATGACACGGCGGCGCACGACGATACGGATACGACACTGGAGGCCGGAGCATGACGGCGGCACGTGCGGACCGATGGCGGCTGCACCGCGGCGGGATCGTCAACATCTGGCAGTACGACGAGCAGGAGTTCGACTTCTCCGGCGGTCGCGCGGTCTTCCAGGGCACCAACGGTTCCGGCAAGTCGCGCACCCTGGAACTGCTGCTCCCGCTGTGTCTGGACGGCGACCTGCGCCAGCTCGGGTCCAAGGGGTTCGACACGGTCAGCATCCGCCGGCTGATGCTGGACGACTACGACGGCGGCCCGAACCGGATCGGCTACGCCTGGATCGAACTGCGCGGGACCGACGCCGACGGGCGGGAGAAGTACCTGACCTGCGGTGTCGGGTTGAAGGCCTCCGCCGCCTCCCAGCAGGTCAGCGACTCCTGGCGGTTCGTCACGCCGGCACGGATCGGCGTGGACCTGCGGCTGGCCGGCGCCGACCGGGTTCCGCTGGGGCAGGCGCAGCTGCGCGAGGAGATCGGCGCGGACTGCGTGCTGGAGGACGCCGCGTTCCGGGCCAGGGTCGCCGAACTGGTCTACCGGATGCCGGCCGGCCGCTACGGGGATCTGCTGCATCTGCAACGGACCCTGCGCAATCCGGATGTCGGACTGAAGGTGCTCGAAGGCCAGTTGGAGCAGATCCTCTCCGACGCGCTGCCGCCGCTGGACGCGGCCATGATCGAACAGCTGGCGACCTCCTTCGAGGACCTGGAGTCGATCCGGGAGAACATCAGCCGACTGTCCACTGCGGACACCGCGCTGACCGCGTTCCTCAGCAGCTACAACGGTTACGCGCTCGGCTCACTGCGTGGGGCCGGTGATCGGGCGGCGAGCGCGGCGACCGCGCTGCGCAACGAACGCGCCGAGACCGGCAAGCTCGCCAGGCGGCGCGAGGAGCAGGCGCTCGCGCACGCGGCGGCGGTGAGCACGGTGGAGGAGTTGGAGGCGCGCGGGGAGGAACTCGACCGCGGCATCGACTCGCTGAAGGAACTGCCGGCCTACCAGGGGTTGCGCGACCTGTCCGACCGGGAGCGGCTGGTGGCCGCCGCGCGGACCGCGGCCGGCAACGCGGTCG
>CAJCJE010000038.1 GCA_903970565.1 Candidatus Melainabacteria bacterium
CGGTGGCGGCGGTACTCCGCCGCCGCCGCCGTCCGGTTCCGGCGCGATCGTCTCGCACGAGGGCGGCAACCTGTGCCTGGACGACAAGTCGGCCAGCACCGAGGATGGCAACCCGATCCAGATCTACACCTGCAACGGCACCGCCGCGCAGGACTGGTCGGTCAACTCCAACGGCACCCTGACCGTCCTGGGCAAGTGCCTGGACGTGACCGCCGCCGGTACCGCCAACGGCACCCTGGTCGATCTCTACGACTGCAACGGAACCGGCGCCCAGCAGTGGGTCGCCGAGTCCAACGGTGAACTGGAGAACCCGAACTCGGGCAAGTGTCTTGACGACACGAACTTCTCCACCACGCCGGGCACCCAGACGCAGATCTGGGCCTGCGCGGACTCGGCCAACCAGCAGTGGACGCTGCCGAGCTGACCCCATTCGGCCGGGTGGGGGCTCGCGGGCCCTCACCCGGTCATCGGGCGGCCCATCGCAGACCGCGTTGGACGAGGGTGGCGACCTCAGGCTGGCGCAGGTCGGCGGGCCGTGCCCGATCGCGGAGACGAATACCCGGCCGTGGCCCCACCGGCGCGTCCAGACCACCGGCATGACCACCGGCTCGGTGAACTCCTCGCCCGGCATCGGGACGATCGTGGTGGTGGCCAGCACGTCGTTCCAGGGGTCGGAGATCAGCCAGTACTGCTCGCTGTGCACGGCGAACCCGTCGATCCCGGCGACGACCGGATGCTCCGCGCGCTCGGCACGGATGTCGACGCGGTAGTCGAGGAACTCCGGCGGATGGTAGAGGAACTGGCCGCCGATCATCCGCAGATAGTCCCGACTGGTGACGAACGTACCGAGCACTCCCCCGTGCCAGCCGGCGAAACCGACCCCGGCGCGGACGGCGCCGACCAGGCCGGCGCTCTGGGACTCGGTGAGGTCGCCGATGGACCAGCACTGCACGATCACGTCGAACTCGGCGAGCGCCTCGGCGTCCTCGTAGACCGCGAGGTTCGAGCTGACGGTCAGCTCGAACCCGGCCGCGCGCAGGCCGGGGATGAACAACTCGGTGGTCTCGACCGGCCGGTGCCCTCCCAGCCACCGCGCACGACCAGCCCGCGTTTCACACCCCGTTCGCGGTGGCCGGCGTGACTGGCCCGTCGATGTCCGGCTCGCCCACCGCCGCCCCTTCATTTCTGACTTAAAGTAAGTCAAACGCTAGGCGCGCCAACGAAGCCCGTCAATGCCACCGGACAAAGTCCGCGCCTGAGGCCAGAACCCGGCGCACGCACGTCGACCAACCTTCGCCCGACCAACTCGGCTTGACCACTCGGCTCGACCGACTGCTCGATCGACTCGCTCGACCGACCGCTCGATCGGCAAGGACTCAGCTGGCCTCGACGGACGGCTCGGCCGGCAGTGAACCGCTGCGCAGCAGGGCGAGCACCGGCAGACTGGCCGCGCCCCTGGCGACCCCGTCGGCGCCGGACGCGCCGAGCGAGATGGACACCGCCGCATAGGCGTGCGGCAGCGTATGCTTGCGGGCGACCTCGCGGACCTGGGGCAGAATAGCCGGCCCCATGACCAACCCGGCCCAGCCGGCGAGGACCACCCGGTCGGGCGCGAGCAGGTTGATCAGGTTGGCGACTCCCACGCCGAGTACCTTCGCGGTCTGCTCGACGACCGAGCGCGCGATCTCGTCGGTGTCCGCGCGATGGAACAGCTGGCGCAGCCCTTCCTGGGTACCGGACCGGATCAGTCCGGGCTCGCCGCCTTCCTCCAGGTAGCGGGCCAGCACCGCGTCCGCGCCGACGTAGGCCTCCAGACAGCCGGAAGACCCGCACCGGCAGGGTCGTCCGTCGAGGTTGACCACGGTGTGGCCCCACTCGCTGGTCAGCCCGGAACCGCCGCGCGGTGAGGCGTCGCTGATCATCAGCGCGGCACCGACGCCGATGCCGAGCAGGGTCACCACCGCGCGGTCCGCGCCCCGGCCCGCGCCGAACCACATCTCGGCCTGGCCGAGCGCACGGGCGCAGTTCTCCAGATGCACCGGCGCGTGCGCACCGGCCGCGACCATGCCGCCGAAGGGCACCGCGTCCCAGCCGAGGGTCGGCGCGTAGACGAGACCGTCGTCAGTCTCGGTGCCGGGCCGTTCGTCGACCGCGCCGGGCACGCCCACCCCGACCCCGAGCAACGGAATCCGGTTGTCCTCGCTGCTGGTCACCTCGGTGATCGCGTCGGTGACCAGCCCGACCACGTTCGCCGGGCTGAGATCCCTGCCCGGTTGGCGGCTGGTCATCGCGAGCGGGTTCAGCGCACCGTCGAACAGGCCCACCCGGATCTCGGTCTCACCGACATCGACCCCGGCGAAGCGAAGATTCTCGGTACACACCCGTAGAATGCCACGCGGCCGACCACCCGCCGAACTGACCGACCCCGCCTCCACCACCAGCCCGTCGGCGAGCAGTTCGGTCACCACGTTGGTCACCGTGGCCGAACTCAGCCCGGTGAGCGCGGCCAGTTCCTGGCGGCTCGCCGAGCCCTGCTCGTACAGCCTGGACAGCGCCGCTGCCCGGTTGTACCTGCGCAGCGCCCGCGTGGTCCATCGAGTCGACTCAGGTATCACAGTCGTCAAGTGTGCCAGTCGAAACGGTTCAACGTGCGCCGGTCCGGCGCCACAAGTGCAACGTCACTCACGTCACTCAGGTCACGACACCTCGGCTCAGCCCCGGCCGGCCTCAGCTCAGCCGACCGCTCCGCTGACGGGCGTTTCCGCTCTATCCGGGAGAAACGACATGGATTGAGTACGCTTATACGGTCAGCGCCGGGAAGTGGGGCCTTTGGTGGCGCCGTCAATTGCGGAGGGGCCGACAGGGGAACACTCAGCCCAAGCGATCAGATGAGTTCTCTCGGAATAGTTCAGGACGGCGACTCCATCCTGAGCGAGGCCGCCAGGCCGTTCGATCTACCGGCCGACGTAGAGGAAGCACATCAAGTTGTTGATCAGCTCGCATCGATATTGGAGCGCGTGGGGGTCCGTACACACCTTTGCCAAGGGGAGGGGATTGGCCGCTCCGCAAATCGGGATCGGTCGTGCCGCGGCCTTGGTGCGTACACCTGACGGAGAACTGATCACGCTCCTCAACGCCCGTAATTGATGAATCGTCTGAATTGGATGACGATCCCAGTCTCTCAATACAAGGGGACCGGTCAGCAGTGGTCGTATCGGGCAGGTTCTGGCTGAAGGTTCGTCGTCCTGGGGTGGGGCGCTCCGTGGTCTGAGTGGGTGAGGGACGCGATGAACCAGTGATCGCGCCGTCCTCAGTGCATCGCGGCGAGTAGGGCCGGGACGAAGACGGAGACGTCGTTGACGGTGCCCCAGCCGGACACCACGTCGTATCCACCAGCGGCCTGATAACCGGGGACCTGGTCGTTGGTCTGGGTGTCGGTGCCGGTGGTGACGTCCTGGATGCCGTCCTTGAGCCCGGCCGGGCCGAGCACGCGGTAGAGGGCGGGGTCGATGTTGCCGAGGTCGTGTCCGTGGTTCAACTCGACCGCGAGCGCGATGACGCCGAGAAACAGCGGCGCCGCCTCGGACGTGCCGGAGGTGCCGTGCATGGTGATGTCCGGGTAGGCGCGCAGGTCGCTACCGGTGACGGCCTTGACGCCGTTCTGCCAGGACGGCCGCTGGTAGACCTGGGACAGGCCGGCGCTGGAGGACGCGACGCCCGCGTTCCACACGCTGTCCGGATGCACCAGCCGCGCCGCCGGCGAGGCGGGGTAGGGCAGGCCCTGCGGCTCGCCGTAGAACTGGGTGCCACCGACGCTGGTCACGTTGGGGTCGCTGCCCGGCCAGGACGCGACGCGGTAGGGGTACAGCGCGGTGCCGTCGAGTTCGTAGTCGGTCGCGCCCATGTCCCCGGAGGCCATCACGAGCGTGATCCCGGCATTCATCGCGCGCCGCAGGGTCGGGTCCAGTTGCCGGGTGATCTCGTCGAAGGAGGAGAAGTCGTTCTCGGCGGTGTAGGTGGCCATGTAGAGACCGTTGACCAGTTTGTGCACGCGCAGGTAGTCGATGGCCGTCATCATTTCCGGAAAGCCGGTCATGCCCTCGGTTTCGTCGACCGGGGTCGAGGTGACGATGATGTGCGCGGAGGGCGCGATCTCGTGCATGGACTCGACGTCGAGGTCGGTTTCGCCGGCCCAGCCGAGGCAGTCCTGATATGTCGTCGGCTGGGATGCCTTGAGGGAGGCACAGGTCGGCACGGCACCCGCCGGCTCCAACTGGGAGACGTCGACGGGTGGCAGTCCTTCGGCCTTGTCGAAGGCGTCCATGACGGTGTCGATGTCGGGATCGCCGAACGAGACGATGGTGGCTATCGACGTGCCCTGTCCGGTGTCGCCGGAATTCCACAGGGTCGGCGCACCATAGGCCGCCGCCCTCGGATAGGGCACCGAGGAATCGGCCGGCGAATAGAGGCTTTCCATGACCTTGGCGCGTTGGCCGGGATCGGTCTGCGCACCGACCTGCCGCGCCGCCGCCGAGAAGGGATGGGTGGCGCCCGGCACTGCGGATACCGTGCCTGCCGCGACCGGCGTGACACCGACGACGACCAGCAGTGCCGCTGCGGCACCGATCACCACGCTGCGACGAATCACCGGCGGCCACTTTCTGTCGAGAGAAGTCGAGAGGAACAAGTCGCCGGGGAGCGTAACACCGTGTTTCGCCGGAAAAGAGCTGACTTTGGTATGAAAGATCGTCGGTGACGCGCGGCACGTCGGGAATTGGAAGTCAGTGTGCCGGCCAGTGGGTGGCGGGGTCAGCGGAGGTCGAGTTGGGCGTGCATCTCCCAGACCAGGATCTCCGCCGGCTCGATCGCGGTGACTCGTTGGCCGTCGGCGGCCACGATTCGGGCGGCATCACCGGCACCGAGCCGGCCGGCGCCCTCCAACTGCACGGTGCCCTGCGCGACGAACAGGTGCACGTACGGCGCGACCGGAATTCGCACCTCGGCATCGGGAGCGAGCCGGGCGGCGAACAGCGCGGCATCCCGCTGCTTGATCCGGATCGCGCTGCGGCCCTCGTCGCGGGCCATTCCGGAGGCGATCGGGACCAGTCCGCCGCGCAGCAGTTCGTCGGCGATTTCCAGTTGTTCGTAGCCGGGCCGAATTCCCGGCTCGTCCGGCACCACCCACATCTGCACGAAGTGCACCAGATCGGCGTGTTCGGCCTGTCCGGTCAGCCGCCAGGCGTCGTTCTTCTCCGAGTGCAGAATGCCGGTGCCCGCGCTCATGCGCTGGGCAAGACCGGGGTAGATGACGTCGGCGTGCCCCTCGGAATCCTGGTGCACCAGCTGTCCGTGCAGTACCCAGGTGATGATTTCCATGTCCTCGTGCGGATGTGTTTCGAAACCGGCGCCGGGTTTCACCACATCGTCGTTGGATACCAGCAACAGGCCGAAATGTGTGTTGTCGGGGTCGAAATGCCGGCCGAAGGAGAACGAGTGGTGGGAGTCCAGCCAGGACAATCCGGTGCGCATCCGGTCCTCGGCCCGACGGAGATCGACTGCGGCCTGCATACCGTTCAGTGGGGCGGAAACCGCGAATGCCATTGTGATACTCCTCGCCTGAATTTTCTGTCATCAGGGTAGTTGATGATTCACCTACGACGGTCAGGGTTTCGGACGGGCCAGTACCGACCGGAGGGCCTTACCCAACAGTTCGCGCGCCGACCGGTCGTCGAGGCCGGTCGGGCAGCGCAGGGCGAGGTAGCCGTCCGGTCGGACCAGCAGAGCGCCGTCCTCGTCGATCTCGCAGATCCGGCGCCATTCGCCGTAGGCGTCCCGAGCGGTTTCGCCGCCGATCACCACCACCGACAGGGTGAGACCGAACTCGTCGGCGCACTCGCGCGCGGCCCTCTCCCAGCACCGGCCGGTCAGTCCGGTGATCAGCGTGAACGACCCCTGACCAACCAAGTCCAATGTGGACACACGATGGCCGTCGGCGTCGACGAGCCAGGCGTGCGGCAGTTTCGCGCCGGGGCGCGTTGTCGGCCGGTGATACAGCTGCGCGTCGCGCGGCCACTGTTCGGCCGGGCTGCCGTCGTCGATCACCGCAGCCGAGGCATACCGCTGGTTGAGTTCGACGCCGTGTGCGTTGAACTCGTAGTTCTTCAGTTGAATGGCTGCTTCCAGCGCCGCGCGCCGTTCGCGGCCCTCGGCGTCGGCGGCCCGGCACGCGGCGAGGCCGGCGACGATGCCGGCGTCGTCACCACCACCGGCGATGCCCAGCGCTTCGAAGATCGGGCCGAACTGGTCACGACTGAGGTTGGCGCGGTCGACGATCTGCCTGCCGACCGGCGCCCGTTCGGCGGTGTAGGTGTCGAGCAGGCCGGGACCGGCGGTGCCGTTGAGGACCATCGCCAGTTTCCAGGCCAGGT
>CAJCJE010000039.1 GCA_903970565.1 Candidatus Melainabacteria bacterium
GTGCAGGACGGGCGCGTGCCCTCCGGCGGCCACGATGGAGGCGTACCCGACGCCGTTGCCCTCGGTGCGGGCCCGCCGGTCGAAGGTGCCCTCCAGCCAGCGTTCGCCGCCACCCGCGATCGCGGTCGGCAGTTCGGCCGCGACATCGCCGAAGGCGAGGATGGTGGCGTCGACCGCGCGGCGCAGTTCGCCGGTCTCCCAGTCGTCCTTGATCCGGCGCAGTTCGGCCAGGGTGCGCCGGAGTTCACCGGCCGGCGCACCGGGCACCAGCGCGGCCAGCAGCGGGTCGGTCGCGGTGGTCGCCAGGGTCGTCGACGCCCGGCCGCGCAACGCGGCCGGCAGATCGTCCAACGACCGGCAGGACAGTTCCAGCGCGTCCGACCAGTCGGCGAGGCCGGGTGTCGGCCCGATCCACAGCTCACCGTCGCGGGCGTTGGCGAAGAAGTCCGCCTCGCCGGAACGCGCCGGTTCGCGGAGGAACAGTTCGGCCTCGTGACCGCCCCGCACCGGCCGCATGACCAGCACGGCGCCCTCGGCGTGAGCGCCGGTCAGCCAGGAGAAGTCGCTGTCCGGCCGGAAGCCGTAGTCGTTGTCGTTCGCGCGGACCGGGGCGTGCCCGGCGGCGACCGCGATCCGGCGGCCCGGCAGGGCCTCGCTCAACCGCCCGCGGTGCGCCTCGGCCGCCTTCGCCGCGCCGGCCGGCAACCGGACCGCGCGGTCGGCCGGGCCCCAGCCGTCGCGGACGAACTCCCGAAATCCGCTCGCGTCGACCAATTTACTCGGATCGCGTCGCGCCGGACGGTCCTCGGTCATGCCTGCACCTCGTCTTCCGTGTCTTCTGTCAACGTTGCCATTACAGGGTGAATCCGCGTGGGAACGGGTCGGTCGGGTCGAGCAGGTACTGGCCCATGCCGGTGATCCAGGCCCGACCAGTGACCGTCGGCACGACGGCGGTCCGGCCGTCGAGGACGGTCTGTTCGATCAGCCGACCGGTGAACCGGGTGCCCAGCAGCGATTCGTTCACGAAGTCCGCGCCGAGCGCGAGTTCGCCGCGCGCGTGCAACTGCGCCATCCGCGCGCAGGTGCCGGTGCCGCAAGGAGATCGGTCGAACCAGCCGGGATGGATCACCATCGCGTTGCGCGCGTCGCCGCCCTGGTGTCCCGGTGCGACGAGCTGTACGTGCTTGCAGCCGCTGATGCCGGCATCGGCCGGGTGCACCGGTCGGTGCCGCGCGTTAATGGCGTCCATGATGGACAGTCCGGCGGCCAGCATCCGGTCCTTCTGGCACCTGTCGAAGGCAATGCCGAGATCGGCGATCGGCAGGATCGCGTAGAAGTTGCCCCCGTAGGCCATGTCGTAGGTCACCTGGCCCAGGCCCGGCACGTCCACCGTCGCGTCGAGTTCGAGGGCGAAGGAGGGCACGTTGCGGATGGTCACCGCGCCGGCCCGGCCGTCGGCGACCGCGACCTCGGCGAGCACCAGACCGGCCGGGGTGTCCAGCGCGACCGTGGTCACCGGCTCGGTCACCTCCACCATCCCGGTCTCCACCAATACGGTGGCCACCCCGATGGTGCCGTGCCCGCACATCGGCAGCACCCCGGACACCTCGATATAGAGCACGCCCCAGTCCGCGTCCGGCCGCGTCGGCGGTTGCAGGATCGCGCCGCTCATCGCCGCGTGCCCGCGTGGTTCGTTGACCAGCAGTTCGCGCAGGTGGTCGAGATGGTCGAGGAAGTACTGCCGGCGCGCTGACATGGTGGCGCCGGGAATAGCGCCGATACCGCCGGTGATCACCCTGGTGGGCATCCCCTCGGTGTGCGAGTCGACGGCGCTGAAGTACCTACTCGCCCGCATCTCAGGCCGCCACCGGGTGCGCGGCCAGATAGTCCGTGGCGCGGCGCAGGTCAGCCTCCAGCGCGGCCAGGTTGGTCGCGCTCAACGGTCCGCGCGGCGGCCGGCAGGGACCGCCGAACCGGCCGACGAGGTCCATGCCGTACTTGATGGCCTGCACGAACTCGGTGCGGGAGTCCCAGCGGAACGCGGCGACCAGTGGTTCGTACAACGACTTCGCCTCGGCGAACCGGCCGGCCCGCGCCAGCGAGTAGAGCCGCGCGGACTCGGCGGGGAACACGTTCGGGAAGCCGGCGAACCAGCCGCCGGCGCCCATCATCAGCGATTCCAGCAGCACGTCGTCCGCGCCGGCCACCACGGTCAGCTCGGGCGCCAGTTCCCTGATCTGGAGTACCCGGCGCACGTCCCCGGAGAACTCCTTCACCGCGACGACGTTGTCCAGTTGCGCGATCTCGGCGAGCACGGCCGGGGTCAGGTCGACCTTGGTGTCGATCGGGTTGTTGTAGACCATCACCGGCAGGCCGACGCTCGCCACCTGCTCGAAGTGGTGGATCACCTCGGCGGTGCCGGCCCGGTACATCGTCGGCGGCAGGCAGAGCACGCCGTGCGCGCCGTCCTCGGCGGCCTTCTCGGTCCAGTCCCGCGCCTGGTGCGCGCCGGGCCCGTGCACCCCGACCACGACGATGCCATCCGCCCCGACCGCCTCGATCGCGGCCCGCGCCACCGCGCGGCGTTCGGGGTCGGTCAGCGAGGAGTACTCCCCCAGCGAGCCGTTGGGCCCGACCCCGCGACAGCCGTTGTCGACCAGCCAGCGGCAGTGCCGCGCGTACCGGTCGAGGTCCACCCGAAGGCCGGCGGGTGCGTGTTCGTCCGGCGCGTAGGGCAGCGCGGTCGCCACGATGACCCCGTCGA
>CAJCJE010000040.1 GCA_903970565.1 Candidatus Melainabacteria bacterium
CACGCTGGTCCGCGTCGACATCGACCGCCATGATCCCCAGGAGGCGCACGAGATGGTCTACGGCCATCTCCGTAGCCGCCTGGGCACCGTGACCGAACATAGCCCAAACCGCTCATAACAGTAATTATGACCAGCGAAGGATCAGTTTTGCAGAACACCGCCGCAGTTCCCACCGACCTGCTCGACGAGCTCCGTGCGCTGTACCGGCGAGCCCCCGATCTGCTCGACAGCGAGACGGCCAGGTTGGGACTGCACCCATTGTCCGGCGGACGTAACAACAGAGTGTTCGCCTGGAGCAGCGCCGACGGCGAGGTATGCCTCAAGCTCTACCGCATCGACAAGCGGGATCGCGCTGCGTGCGAGTTCAACGCCCTCAACCATGTGGCGGCGCATGGCGTGACGAACGTGCCGAAGCCGCTGTGGCACGATCCTGACCCCGACCTACCGGCCGTAGCAATGTCCATGGTTGCCGGCGAGCCAGTGCCCGACCTGGCCGAACCGAGCACCGCAATCCGTGCCGTGGTCAGCGTTCTTGGCCAACTCCGCGCCCTGCCGCTGGGTCCGTTCACCGACCTGCCACGAGTTGACACCGCCACGAGCTTCGTGGACAGGATCACCGAGGTCTGGCCGAGTCAGCTCGACGAGTACGCCAGTGAGCCACACACCGCGGACATGCGCGGCCTGCTGGATGCCTGGCACCGGCACAACGACGCCGCTGTGCTGACCGAGCCGGCACCCAGGATCTTTTCCCACGGGGACTCGAACTTGCTCAACTGGCTCTGGGCCGGCCCGGAGATCAGCGTCGTGGACTGGGAGTTCGCTGGTTACAGCGACACCGCGTGGGATGCAGCCGAGTTCATCGAACATCTCAGCGCGCACCCCATCGACGACGCACTCTGGATCTCGCTCCTGCCCGAACTCGGTGTGGATGACGAGGCGACCCGGCGCCGCTTCGCCGCCGCCCAACGGACTGTCGCGTTGCGGTGGCTCAGCGTGCTGTGGAAGCGCAGGCACAAGCGGGCCGAGGAATTCGAGTACCAGCGCAAGCGCGTCACAGAACTCATGAACAGTGACTTCGTCTCGCTGCGCTAGCGCCTTCGTCGACGTTGGACGTCCTCGGTCCCCGCCGCCGTCCACGTCTTCGGAGGAGCGCATGTCCCATGATTCTTTGGCAATCGACCAGCCTGACGGGGCCGCCAGCGCCCGGCGGAACCTGGCGGAGCAGTTGCGTGTACAGGGGCTGATCACCAAGGACGCGATCGCGTTCGCGATCGAAGCTGTGCCCTGGCACCTGTTTTTCCAGCCAGCTTCGACCGCCGACCTTGTGCGTACGGTCGCTCGGGAAGTACGGCTACTGGAATCGCTCGATCTGCATACCGGCCATCGCGTACTGGAGATCGGCACCCGCTCCGGCTACGCAACGGCACTGTTGTGCGCGATACTCCAACCGCTGCGGGTCACGTCGATTGACGTGCATCCCGACCGGATCGTGGCGGTACGGGACCGGTTGAGGAGATGCGGCTTCGAGCCGACTCTGCTCGTCGGGGACGGTTCGGGGCCTATGCCGCACAACACGCCACATGTTGATCGGGTGCTGGCTCGTTGTGGTGTTGCCCGAATCCCGGCGGCATGGCTGCGGTGCACGCGGCCGGGCGGTGTGGTGGTCACACCAATCGGCGCTGGCGCGGTGCTCGCTCGGCTCACCGTCCTTGATGATCACGGAGCATCCGGGCCGCTCCTGGCCGGCCCTATCGGTGGTTGTGGCTGGCTGCGTCACTACGCGGTGGACACCTGGCCGACCGACCAGGAGGTGCTCGCCCGTATCCGCGCGCAGCAGGGAACGACCGGCCGGACATGGCTGTCGGATGCCGTGGTCGACCCCCGTGTCCGCTGGTTGGTCGAACTCGCTCTGCCCGACATCAGGCCCATTTTTGTCCCTGGCCACCAGGGTAGCCGCAGGCCGAGCTGCGCATACGTGGACACTACGAGCGATTCGTGGGCGGTGGTGACGCCGATCGGTGCGGGTGCGGCGACGATCACCACCTACGGGAACAGGCCGATCTGGGCCGGGTTGGTTCGCCTGTTCGGCCAAGCGGCCGATGCCGATGACTTTTACGCTGCCGGCCACGGTCTCGCCGTCACAGCCAGCGGAGATCACCTCCTGTGGCGCGGCAGTCCGGACCATCCTGTCCGCAGGCTCTCGGAGAAATGGACTCGGGCGAGAGTTGGCGTTGCTGGGCGTGGACATGGTCCGGGTACTGGTGCCGTGGACCGGGTGATCGACGGTGAACCAAACCGGTACTGACCGAAGTTGGCCGAGTTGGTGGTCCAACGGTATGTCGCGGGATTCACGTTACGGCATTGGCTGAATGGACCGGGCTGCTCGGCCACCGCTGTCCGCAATCATCTGGTGAAAGTCGGCGTGTCTCTGCGGCACACCGTATTCCCCGCCGGTAGCGGACAGCGCGCCTTAATTAAGGATCGCAGAAGTCTCGACCTATGTGTGGAAGTAGGGCCGACAATGAATGTGAGGAAACCGATGCAGGCGGGGAGTCTGGACAAGGCACGTGAGGACGAAACCACGGCTGACGCGGTGATTGCCCACTACGGCGCGACAGGCCGATGGCATCAGGCGCTCGACCAGGCCATGGTTCGTCTGGACCACTACGAGGAAGACAGTCTGCCCGCGGTGCGGCACCTGCTGATGCTCGGGCGGCTCCTGCTCGCTGCGAACCGGCCCAGCACCGCTCGGTACTACCTGGAACGCGCCAGGGGCATTGTCCTCGACCACGAGTGGTACGTGACCGAAGACCCTGAGCTTGCGATCGGGCTGGCTACCGCACTGCACACATCGGGCAGCCCTACCACCAGACGGCTGCTCGACGTTGCGTTGGCGCTGCTGGTCGATGTCGACGATGAGGCTGCCGCCCGTGTTCGACTGCTCATCGCGACCACCACGGATGGTGCGAAACCGTACGAGATCACCCGCCAGCCGGCATCTTCGGCCTTGGCACTGTCCGGGGATGGCAACCGGTTCGTCCTGCCGCCGTCGGGATCGGCCCTGAGACCGCTCACGTATCGACTGCTGGCCGACGCTCAGGAAGCGCTGGGCCGACTGGATGAGATCGTCCATCGTTCTCCGCTGCGGTCGCTCTGGGCTCGGTCGGTGCAGACGCGGGAGATCCAGCGCTCTGCCCATCTTGATGGAGTGCATGTGGCGCTGCGTGAGGTGCTGCTGGCGTATCTGCCGGGCGTCAAGAGTGGGCAGGCCGCCGAGTCCGACCTTGCACGGTATGTGCGCTCGACCGATCTGGTGCTCAGCGACAGTACGTCAGCCGGTGGCGAGCTGCTCCAGGAGATGACGGCTGCCGCCACCGATGCGCGAGCCGGGGACGGTCGGCACCGGTCAAGCCATGATCAGGCGAGTAGGAACAAGGTTGTCCGGCGCTTGTTGGCGTGGACCCGCCAGGAGAACTCGTTGCCCATGCTCGCACGGCTCGCCATCGCGACGTGCTATCTCCAGGTGTCCGACATGTTGGACGCTCACGCCGGTCATCTCGGGCGCCTGTACCTGGGCGCCGAACTGGTACGCGGTGGGTTGCTGCGTGCACCGTGGTTTCCGCTGTCGACGTGGATCGACACTCACCACGAGCTGTACCAGGAACAGGTCGCACAGGTAGCGGCCACGGGCCGGGTCGATCCGTTCATTGAGTTCTTCGCTCGCGGCGTCGTGAACATCTGCCGGTCCGAGCTTGCTCTGCTGGACGACCTGTGCAGACTGCGGGAACGGCTGCTGGCAGCGCTGCCGGCCAGGCGCTCGGGCCGGATTCGCAACGTTGTGACGGCCGTGGCCACAGTCCCTATGATCAACAACAGGTACATCATCGACCACGAGAACATAACTATGAGATCGGCGACGGACATCACGGCGGCTCTGGTGGATCACGGTCAGGTCGTTGTGATGGGCGGTGCACGCTACGGGCGAGTCTTCTGCTGTGCTGAAGCACTCCAGATGTTGGTCAAGCCGGACGCCACGTGAATCGCCGCCCGAACCGCGCCGACGTTAGTCGGAGCCAGCTTGCGGTCCTCGGGGTGCCGACGGGGAAGATAGCCGACGGGCCGTCCAGTGGACGGCGTTGTCTGGCGCTGATGCCAGTGGTCGTCTGTACGCTCGCTGTCGCGCGACCCGCGACACCGCCTGACGAAGTGTTCACTAGGGCCTGCGCGGCGAGACGGCCGAAGCCGGAACCGCAAACGATGATCTACGTTTCAGATTCACACGAACCGGTGAATCTCATTGCCTCTGGAGCCCACGGGTAGCCGTCGAGAGGTGAACTACAAGCAGGGGCCATCGAACGAGAATATAGTTCAGGTTTGACGCCCCATCTGCGGGTTTAAGAAACAGCCCAACGTCCACTGCTCCGTAAACCCTTCGGTTGCTGTCTCGGCCTACCTGCTGACGCTTCGGCTATTGTCGGTCCCCGTCGCTACGGTGCGCGCATGACCCAAACCGCAACGTTGTGGTGCGACGGGCCGATCGTCGCGTTCGACCTGGAGACCACCAATGTCGATCCGCACCACGATCGGATCGTCACCGCGTCAGTCGTGACGATCAATCCGCGGCCCGGCCACTCTCCCGATGTCGCCAGCCGCGTCTGGCTTGCAGATCCGGGCGTGGAGATACCTGCCGATGCCACCGCCATTCACGGGGTGAGCACGGCGCAGGCTCGCCAGAACGGTCGTCCGGCCGCTGAGGTGGCCGCCGAAGTGGCCGAGTATCTCGCCCAGGTCTGGACGCCCGAGGTGCCCTTGTGCGCGTTCAAGGCGGACTTCGACCTGACGATGCTGGACGCGGAACTGCGCCGGTACCACGGCCGGAGCCTGCCGCTGGGTGGACCGGTGATCGACCCGCTCTGCATCCACCGACACCTTTCCCCATACCACGAGGGCAAAGACAACCTCGGCGCCCTGTGCGCCTATTACGAGGTCCGCCTAGACCAGGCACACGATGGAGTGCAGGACGCATTGGCCACAGCACGGCTGGCGTGGCGACTGGCCAAGCGCCGGCCCACCGAAGTTGGTCTAGTCGCAGCTCACGAACTGCACGGACAGCAGGCTCGTTGGTTCCGGGCACGGGAGACCGAGAAGGCTGATCGGATCGACTGGCGTGCCCGCAAGCTGGAGACAGACGGTGGCGAGCCGGTCGAGCTTGCCCGGCTACGCGCCCGCGCGGCGGATGTTCGCGTGGCAGCGAAAGCGTGGCCGTTGTTGCCCGAACCGACCGCCGGCTCACTACCCATCCGTCGTCGTCTACCACCGCGGCCCGGCGGGCCGCGCCAGTCGCACGCGAGTTGGACTCCGGATGAGGAAACGTCTCTGCGTGAGGAATGGCTGTCCGCCGATTCTGGCGTCGAGGCCGAAGCGCTACGAGTGGAGCTTGGTGAGCACCACGGTCGCTCACCGGGGGCCATACGCGCCCGGCTCCTCAAACTGCGGTGTGACCCGGAACTGCCTGGCCAGACCTGCGATGAGCAGCGCGCCGCCGAGTTGAAAGCTCGTTACGACGCCGAGTACGGGCGGTGACACCGATGTCGGCAGGATCTCCCTCTCGGCTGAGCACTCGGTGGCCGGCATTGACGGAAGCCTTGAAACTGAAGGACTGTCCACTCAAGCCATGGCTCAACGAACGCTTTCCCGCGACGAACACGAAACCGATGTTCCAGCGGTACAAGGACTCCGTCGGACCGATCCAGGTTCCAGAGAGCGCCGCGCCAACCGGTGGGGGCAGCGGCGCGATTGGAGGCAGCTTCGACTATCTGGTGCGCTTCTTGGTCGAGCCGCAGCCGGACGTGGACCTTCCCACCATCGGCGCTCGCCGGTTCGGCGGGCGGATGCCAACCGCCTTGGCCGAACTCG
>CAJCJE010000041.1 GCA_903970565.1 Candidatus Melainabacteria bacterium
GCGGGTACGACGATCAGCCTCACCAACCCCGGCACGATCGGCACCGTCCACTCGGTGCCGCGACTGATGCCAGGGCAAGGCGCGATCCTCGGCGTCGGCGCGATGGAGTATCCCGCCGAATACCAAGGCGCCGCACCGGAAACGCTGGCCCGGCTCGCGATCAGCAAGATCATGACGCTGACCTCGACGTACGACCACCGGATCATCCAGGGCGCCGAGTCCGGCGAGTTTCTACGCCGCATCCACCAGCTGCTGCTCGGTGAGGACGGCTTCTACGACGACATCTTCACCTCGCTGCGGCTGCCCTACGAGCCGATCCGCTGGGTGCAGGACATCCCGGAGGGCGCGGTCGACAAGACCGCCCGCGTGCTGGAACTGATGGATGCCTTCCGCACCCGTGGTCACCTGATGGCCGACATCGACCCGCTGAACTACCGGCAGCGCCGGCACGACGATCTCGACGTGCTGCACCACGGCCTGACCCTGTGGGACCTCGACCGCGAGTTCGCGGTCGGCGGGTTCGCCGGACACGAGCGGATGAAGTTGCGCGATGTCCTCGGCGTGCTGCGCGACTCCTACTGCCGCACCGTCGGCGTGGAGTACATGCACATCCTGGAGCCGACCGAGCGCCGTTGGCTCCAGGACCGGGTGGAGGTCCGGCACGAGAAGCCGACCAGCGCGGTGCAGAAGTACATCCTGTCCAAGCTCAACGCCGCCGAGGCGTTCGAAACCTTCCTCCAGACCAAGTACGTCGGCCAGAAGCGGTTCTCGCTGGAGGGCGGCGAAACGGTCATCGCGCTGCTGGACGCGGTGCTGGACAAGGCCGCCGAGCACGAGCTGGACGAGGTCGTCATCGGCATGGCCCACCGTGGCCGGCTCAACGTGCTGGCCAACATCGTGGGCAAGCCGATCTCGCAGATCTTCCGCGAGTTCGAGGGCAACATCGACCCCGGCCAGGCGCACGGTTCCGGTGACGTGAAGTACCACCTCGGCGCCGAGGGCAAGTACTTCCGGATGTTCGGCGACGGCGAGACCAAGGTGTCGCTGGCGGCGAACCCCTCCCACCTGGAGACCGTCGACCCGGTGATCGAGGGCATCGCCCGTGCCAAGCAGGACCTGCTGGACAAGGGGGCCAAGCACGGCTACACGGTGCTGCCGGTCGCGCTGCACGGCGACGCCGCGTTCGCCGGCCAGGGTGTGGTGGCCGAAACCCTGAACCTGGCGCTGCTGCGCGGATACCGCACCGGCGGCACCGTGCACGTGATCATCAACAACCAGGTCGGCTTCACCACCAACCCGGAGCACTCCCGGTCCTCGAAGTACTGCACGGACGTGGCGAAGATGATCGACGCGCCGGTCTTCCACGTCAACGGCGACGACCCGGAGGCCTGCCACTGGGTGGCCAAGCTGGCCGTGGAGTACCGGCAGGCCTTCCACAAGGACGTCGTGATCGACATGGTCTGCTACCGGCGCCGTGGCCACAACGAGGGCGACGACCCGTCGATGACGCAGCCGGCGATGTACGACATCATCGACGCCAAGCGCAGTGTGCGTAAGACCTACACCGAGGCGCTGATCGGCCGGGGCGACATCTCGATGGCGGAGGCGGAGACCGCGCTGCGGGACTTCTCCAGCCAGCTGGAGCACGTCTTCAACGAGGTCCGCGAACTGGAGAAGGCGGCGGCGCACCCGTCGCCGTCGATCGAGTCCGAGCAGTCCATCCCGACCAAGGTGCCGACCGCGATCAGCCGGGAGACCGTGGCGCGGATCGGCCGCGCGCACACCGACCTGCCGGAGGGCTTCACCCCGCACCCCCGGGTCAAGCCGGTGCTGGAGCGGCGGCTGAAGATGTCCACCGAGGGCGAGATCGACTGGGCCTTCGCGGAACTGCTCGCGTTCGGTTCGCTGGTCGACGAGGGCCGGCTGATCCGGTTGGCCGGTCAGGACTCCCGGCGCGGCACGTTCACCCAGCGGCACTCGGTGCTGATCGACCGCAAGAACGGCACCGAGTACACGCCGATCCAGAACCTCTCCGACAATCAGGGCCGGTTCATGGTCTACGACTCGGCGCTGAGCGAGTACGCGGCGGTCGGTTTCGAGTACGGCTACTCGGTGGCCAACCCGGACGCGCTGGTGCTGTGGGAGGCGCAGTTCGGTGACTTCATCAACGGCGCGCAGTCGGTGATCGACGAGTTCATCACCTCCAGCGAGGCCAAGTGGGGCCAGCGGTCCAACGTGGTCATGCTGCTGCCGCACGGCCATGAGGGCCAGGGCCCCGACCACACCTCGGGCCGGATCGAGCGGTGGCTACAGCAGTGCGCCGAGGGCTCGATGACGGTGTCCATGCCCTCGACCCCGGCCAGCTACTTCCACCTGCTGCGCCGGCACGCGCTGGACGGGGTGCAGCGTCCGCTGATCGTGTTCACGCCCAAGTCGATGCTGCGCAACAAGGCCGCGGTCAGCTCGGTCGAGGACTTCACCGAGAGCAAGTTCCTCTCGGTGATCGACGACCCGACCAAGCCGGCCCCGGAGAAGGTGCGCAGGGTCATGCTGTGCGCCGGCAAGATCTACTACGAACTGGCCGCGCAGCAGGCGAAGCTGGGCACCGGCGACACCGCGATCGTCCGGGTCGAGCAGTTCTACCCGATCCCGCACCGCCGGCTGGCCGAGGCGCTGCACCGCTACCCGAACGCCACCGAGATCCGCTGGGTCCAGGAGGAGCCGGCCAACCAGGGTGCCTGGCCGTTCTTCGGCCTCGCCCTGCCGGAGAAGCTGCCGGAACTCCAGGGCAGGCTGCGGGTCATCTCGCGCCGGCCGATGGCCGCGCCGGCCTCCGGCTCCAGCAAGGTGCACGAGGTCGAGCAGCGCGAGGTCATCGAGGGCGCCTTCGCCTAGCCGGCACAATGGCGTAGAACGCACCTGAATGGCGGTCGCCGGCTCGGGAATTTCCCGGCCGGCGACAG
>CAJCJE010000042.1 GCA_903970565.1 Candidatus Melainabacteria bacterium
GGCCCTGGGTCACCGCCAACCTGAGCATCGTCCGCCAGGGTGTCCGGGCGTTGACGCGCTCCTGTACCACGACGGTGCCGCTGGCCGGTGAGCGTCCCCAGATCTGGATCTGCCGGGCGCTGCGACGCTGGGTCAGGAACGGGAAGGCGAAGGAGGCCGCCGCGGGCTTGGGGGTTCCGTCGGCGTAGTAGAGCCCCTCGGTGTAGGACGGCGTCGCCACGGACTGGGCCCCGGACACGTCGTCGTCGGCCAACTGATACCAGAGGACGGTGCTCACCCCCTGGGACCAGAGGATGAAGAGCGCCTGGGTCGCCCAGCGTCCGACCAGCTGCACCGGGCTCGCCTCGACGGGGTCGGTGTCGGGCGGGTCGGTGTTCCAGCCCAGCTCACTGGCCCAGACGCTGACGTGCGCCGGTGCCACGGTCCCCGCCGCCTCGGCGGCCTTGAGCGCGTTGACGACCTTGTACACGTCCGGCACCGAGGTGTCCTGGGCCCGCAGGGCATGCCAGGTCGGCCCGTGACAGCACAGCCCCGAGACGTAGGGATGGTCATCAATGGCGTCCATGTGAACGGGTCCAGCGCAGCTGCCGCTGCGATGGTCGGCGCTGTTGAGACAGAACAGGCTCTGGTCAAAGGTCACCGGGGCCATGATCGGTCCCCCCGACGTCAGTCCGTAGGGCGCTGTGCCCGCCGCGACGACGAAGTTGGACACCGATACCGCCTTGACGGCGGCGTAGAAGGCGTTCTCCATGGCGCGGTACAGCGCCGGGCTCGCCGGGACCAGGTGACGGCCGCTGCGGGTCCACTGGGGGGTCAGGTTCGCCACCGAGTTGGGCTCATTCCAGGCCTGCCAGTAGCTCACCCTGGGAAGGGTGCTGTCGGCGTACAGCGGGTCCGGCGTATCGCCGTCATAGCGGGTGGCGATCGCGGTGGCGAATTGTCCGAGCGCTGAGGCGCTGGGCTTCCAGGTGCCCGCGGTGTCTCCGGCGGGCATGCCGGCGCCCTCGGCCCAGGTGGGGGCGAACTCGACGTTGAGGAAGATCCTGAAGCCCTCGGCGTGCAGGGTCCGGACCTGCTGGTCCAGGCCCGTCCAGTCATACCCGAAGCTGTCCGGGTCGGCGGCATTGAAGCCGGCCGGGCGCGTGGCCGGCGCCACCTGTGACCAGTTGACGTTGAGGCGGATGAACTCGGCGGCGACGTCGTCAGCCCGGGCGGACCAGTCAGCGGCGCTGAGGGAGTCCTCCCCCGTGAGCTGCCCCACGGCGCCACTGACCCCGAGGGCAAGTCCAGGCTCGGCCGCCGGGCGCAGCACGCGAGGGCTCGTGAGTCGTGTCCGCGACGCGGGACTCCGAGCCGATGTCGACGCCGCCAGCGTCAGTGAGGCCGCGGTGAGGATGGCCAGGACGGCCATCCGCGCGGGCCAGCGCCGCGGTGCACCGGGTCGGGAATGACCCGGTCTCCGGAGTCGGGTCCGGTCCCGGCCGACGCGGAGAGCCACAGGCTTTCGCACCGACCGTTCATACGCACGGGGGGGCCGGGGCCTGACACCGCCGGAAGTCGGGTCTCGGCTCCCCCGGGCGTTGCGGTGCGGACGTCAGCCGGGCGCGCGGTGGGGACCCAGCGTCCGCCAGAGCAGAGCACCAAGCACCGGAATGACCACGATTGCGTACACCGCTGCCTGTGCCGAAGGCGACAGCGGGATGATCCGGTTGGTCGGGACGAGCAGCAGCACACCCAGGCTTGCGGCGACTGCCGCGACGGGGACGCCGGGGCCGTCGAGACACAGCAGGCAGAGCACGAACGGAATGTTGTAGTAGGTGTTGTCCCACGGCTCCAATGCCGTGCGGACCAGCAGCAGCAGCGCCGCGAGCCAAAGTGCCTCGCGGCGGAGGTCGGTCACGGTGCGCGGCCCGAGGACGAGATGGCACCTCAGCAGCCAGACGCCTACGAGTCCGACGCTGACCAGGGGAAACAGGGCGTGCTCGTGAACGACCAGGTAGGAGTTCGCGCCGAGTCCCCAGAGCAGCTGGAACGGGTAGAAACCCCCCCCAGCGGTGATTCCCCCGTCGGTGAGCGACGCCGGCAGATGCAGCCCGTTGAACACGGTGGTCAGGTTGAGCAGGGCGTAGAACCCGGCGCCCGCCACGCCGAGGGCCAGCAGCACGCCGCTGTACCACGCCCGCCGCGCGGCGACCACCACCGGGACGATCTCGATCAGGCCGGGCTTGTTGAGCACGGCCAGCGCGACCAATCCGAGAGCGATGATGATCCGCCGCTCTGCGGCGAACAGCACCGCGGCGAGCGCCAGCACCGCGCCCACCAGTTCCTCCGGATGGCCCAGGATGCCGGCGTACCACACCACCGGATCCACCACCGCGACCGCGGCGAACAGGACCATCACCTGGCGTCGGCGGGGCGCCGGGGTGCCGTGGGAGGCGTACCAGACCCCGAACAGGGGAATCGCCGCCAGACACGGCACCGCCGTGGCGAAGTAGGTGACCCGCCAGCCGGCACCGAGGGCCATGGCCACCAGCGCGAAGGGTGCTCGCCACACGACGGCGCCGATGTAGGACGGGGAGAGGCTGACGAAGCTCCTCAGGTGCCCGGCGTACAGGGCCTGATAGGCCGGCCACAGCTCTGCGTGGAAGTCGTTGCGGTCACCGAAGTTCCCCAGCGCGAAGAGGATGATCCCCAACACGGCGGCGGCGCCCAGCGTCGCGTAGCTGACCAGGCGGAACGTCACACCATGGCCGCCGGTGGGCGCGCCACGCCCCTCGGCGCCCGGGAGTCCCGCTCTGAACTGACCCCGAGGCGGCGTTCCAGTGCGGGATCGGCCACCCG
>CAJCJE010000043.1 GCA_903970565.1 Candidatus Melainabacteria bacterium
CCGGCATCCGCTCGCCGCCGGTGGCGCGTTGATCGCCGCGGCGGTCTTCGCGCCCGGAAGGCTGGCCACCGACGTCCAGTTCCTGGTCGACGCGAAACTGGCCGAGCATCCCGAACTCATGGTCCCGAACCAGACGTCGGCCGCGCTGCACGGCAGCACCGGTGCCTGGCTGCTGCTGGTCGGTCAACTGCTCACCCTCGTCGCCGGCGCGCTGATGGTCGGCCAGGGCGCGGAACGACCGGTCGGCGCCGACGCCGAGGACCGGCCCGTCTCGCGTACCCCGCTGTTCCTCGCGTTGTGCGTTGGCGTGCTCGGCGCGGCCGGTCTGCTCGCCGCTCCGTTCCACTCGGGTAATCCGGAGATCATCGAGCCGGATCTGTGGAGTGGTCCGGTCTGGCTGCTGATCGGTGGCCTGCTGCTCGCCGCAGCGGTACCGGTGGTGACCACGGTCGCGGTCACCACCACCGATCCGGCGCTGACCCCCGGTTGGCTGCTCGGCGGCGCGGCGGCGTTGGTCGCGGTCGCCCTGCCCGAACTGGTCTCCGGTTTCGCCGTGTCCGGGCTGCACCAGTCCGTCGGCCCGTACCTGGCCCTGATCGCCGCGATCGCCATGCTCGCGCTGATCGGGTTCGCCAGGCGGGCGGCCGAGGCCGAGGAAGAGTCGGGCGACGCGGCGAACGTGCCTCGCCCGGAACTGCCGGGTACCGCTCGGCTGCACCGGGCCACCGGAATACTCGGGGTGCTCGCCGCCATCGCGGCGCTGCTGGGCGCGGTGACCAACACCTTTGTCCTGCCGGCGGGTCTGCCGAGCCCGACCGGCTATGCGGAGCGGTCGCTGTTGCCCACCGCACTGTTCGTCGGTCTGCTCGGTATCGCCATGCTCGTCCGGAACTGGGCGCCAACCCTGCGTCCGGCCTTCGCGGTCGCGCTGGCCGCCATTCCACTCGCCGGTGCCGGCGCGCTCGATGCCGCGTTCAGCGGGGTCGGGATCGACGGCGTGGGGCTCGGCCCGGCCAGTTGGTTCACCGGGTTCGCCATCCTGGCCTGCTGCGTCGCGGGGGTCTGTGCCGCCCTCGCCGGTGGTGTCGAGCGCGACGACGTCGACCTCACCTCGGTATCCGCCGAGCCGATCGTGCTCGTGCCGGCCGTGCTGGGGGTGGTGCTCGCCATCGGCGCGTTCGGCCTGCCGGTGTTGCGCGCCGACGGCTACGCGGAGGCCGGCATCGTGTCGAACTTCCAGGTCACCTCGTGGGGACTGCTGGTGGCTCTGATCACGGTGATCATCGCCGGCCTCGTCGCACCGCGTTGCCGGCCGGCGCGGGCCGCCGCGCTGCTTCTCGGCGCGGCGGCCGTGCTGGCCGTCCGGTTGCTGGAGTTCCCGCTGACCCGTGCCAGGGCCGCGCACTCCACAGTGGCCGCCGGCACCTGGCTGAGCCTGGCCTGTCTCGTGGTGCTCCTCGTCGCGGCGACGGCGGCCATCGTGCTCGCGCGCCGCCAACCGACGCGGCCGACGCCAACCCGCTCGGCCCGCGAGGTCGCCGCACGCTAGCCCGATCAAGCCGACTACCGCCGACGACGAGCAACCGTGCGACCGAGCCGACCGAACAGGCCCGCAACCTGGCTGAATCGAATCGGAACCGGCGATCTTCGCCCGATCGAGGGCATTGATGGGGACGGAGGTCACATGCGCGCGGCATGTTGATGGCACTTCGGATGGGATGGCATACCGTTGCGCTCGCGGTCCTCGATGATGAGGTGGGAGCGATGGTCGGTCGAACTTCACGTGGCGGTCAGCGTGGCCGAAGCCCACGAATCAGAGTGGTCATGGCCAAACCTGGCCTTGACGGACACGATCGCGGCGTCAAGGTGGTCGCGCGCGCACTGCGCGATGCCGGCGTCGAGGTCGTCTATACCGGGCTGCACCAGACCCCGGAACAGATCGTGGAGACTGCTCTCCAGGAGGACGCCGACGCGGTCGGGCTCTCCGTGCTCTCCGGCGCGCACATGACCCTGTTCAACAAGGTGGTCGAGCTGCTCGCCGCGCAGGGTGCCGAGGACGTGGTGGTATTCGGCGGTGGCATCATCCCAAACGAGGACATCCCCAAACTCGAAGAACTCGGCGTGGCCAGGGTGTTCACTCCCGGCGCGACGACTCAGGAGATCGTGTCCTGGGTACACGGCCGCTTCGGCGTCGTCGATACCCAGGAGACCGAGGGTACCCAGGAGACCGAGGGCGTCTCGTCCACCGTGGACGGTTCGACCGCGGGACAGGCCGACGTCGACGGTGTCCAGGCGTGATCGTGGGCAGGGCCGGCAAGTCCAGCAGTGTCGTCAGAACCGGTGGGACAAGGCGTGCGACGCGAACCGACCGCGCGCACAACCAGTTCAGCCGGCTCGACGAATTACCCGAACAAGGCTGAGCACAAACAGCCGCAGCAGTAGCGAGAACAACGCGAGAACGAGCAGCAAACGCGAGAACGAGCAGCAAATGTGCCGTGTCTGTGCTGATCACGGCGCTCGGTGAGCGAACTCACCACGGTGGGTGACGGAGTTCACCGACGGTCGTCACCCTAGCGTCCGCGCAGGTCGATAGGGTCGGGCCGTCCGACAGCAGTCCTCGGGCGGCCACCGGAGGCAACACAATCGTTCGTGTGGTGCTCGCGAGGCGAAGTCGTGAGTTCAGTGAGCACGTAGTCAAGGAGACTCTGAGTGGACCTGTACGAGTACCAGGCGAAGGACCTCTTCGCTGCGCATGGTGTGCCGGTGTTGCCGGGCAAGGTGGTGACCGACGCCGAGCAGGCGGAGGCCGCGGCGGACGGCCTTGGTGGCGCGGTGGTGGTGAAGGCGCAGGTGAAGACCGGCGGTCGGGGTAAGGCTGGCGGGGTGAAGCTGGCGGAGACGCCGGCGGAGGCTCGGGCCAAGGCCGAGGCGATCCTGGGGATGGACATCAAGGGGCACACGGTGCACCGGGTGTTGATCACCGAGGCGAGCGACATCGCACAGGAATACTACTTCTCGTTCCTGCTGGATCGGGCGAATCGCACGTTCTTGGCGATGGCCTCGTTCGAGGGCGGCATGGAGATCGAGCAGCTTGCGGTCGAGCGGCCGGATGCGTTGGCGCGGATTCCGATCAACCCGTTGACCGGGGTGGACGCGGCCAAGGCCGCCGAGATCGTCGCGGCGGGGAAGTTCCCGGGCGAGGTGGCCGACCAGGTCGCCGCCATCGCGGTGCAGCTGTGGGAGACCTTCGTCGCGGAGGACGCGACGCT
>CAJCJE010000044.1 GCA_903970565.1 Candidatus Melainabacteria bacterium
GGCGGAACAGGCTGTTCTGGAGGGTGGTGAACGCGATCAGGGTGCCGATGGTCATCGCGCCGGCAGTCCACGGCAGGCCGGCGCTCAAGTAGATGATCGCCGGGATCGCGGCGAAGATGATGCTCATCGAGGCCATCCGCCAACGCCCGGCCAACTGCGAACGCAGTTCCAGGTCGATCAGCCGCGCGGAGGACTGGGTGAACCGGTCCACCAGAGCCGGGCCGGTGCCCATCGTCTTGGCCAGTTGCACGCCGTTGATCGACAGGCCCTCCTCGACGGTGACGTTGAGGTTGGCCAGTTCGCGCTGCTGTTCGGTGGTGATGGTGCGGCGCATCCTGGCGACCTTGCGGGTCAGGTAGACCGCCGGCGGCATCACCACCAGCGAGATCAGCGACAGCCGCCAGGACAGTGCGATCATGGCGACGGCGGTCGCGACGGCGGTGGTCAGGTTCGAGGCGATCGAGGTCGCGGTGGAGGTCACCACCGATTCCATCCCGCCGACGTCGTTGGTGATCCTGGACTGCACCTCGCCGGTGCGGGTCCTGGTGAAGAACGCGATCGACTGGCGTTGCAGGTGGGTGAACACGCTGGTGCGCAGGCCGTGCATGACCTGCTGGCCGACCTTCGTGCTCAGCCAGGTCTGGATGACGCCCAGCGCCGAGGTGAGCGCGGCGACCGCGACCATGCCGGACACCAGCAGCACCAGCAGGTGGACGTTCCTCCTCGGCAGGGCGACGTCGATCACCGCGCGCAGCAGGAACGGCGAGGCGAGGCCGACCACCGAGGACACCGCGATGGTCGCCATGACGATGCCCAGCGGCCAGCGGTAGTTCGTGAACAGCGCGGCGATCCGGCGCAGCGACACCTCCTTGGCCTGTGCCTTCTCGGCGGCGGTCACGGACCTGGGGGTATGACCCCGGCCGGGGCGCCTGACCTGGCGTTCGGCGGTGGCCGTTCGATCTGTTTCGGTTGAGACCAAGATCTGCTCCATTCTCGGCGAGGCCGGCCACCGACTCGGGCTCGCACGGCCGGGAAACCAATTGCTGAGGTTACCTCAAGATGAGGTTACCACAAGGATGACTGGTATCCTGGGCAGGTGATTGAGGACCAGCGCAGCCCGGACCGCGACGACACCCTGGCCGAGGCCTTCCGATCGGTCGCACACCAGCTGCGGCGGATCTCGGTCGAATCGCTCGCGCACTGGGAGGTGTCCCCGTCCCAGTCGCGGGCTCTGCGGACGCTGACCCGACACGGCTCGATCCGGCTGTCGGAGCTGTCCGAACACCTGCGCATCGCGCCCCGGTCGGCCACCGAGGTGGTGGACGACCTCCAGGCCAAGGGCCTGGTGCAACGGCAGCCCGACCCGCAGGACCGGCGGGCCACCCTGGTCGCCGTCACCGAGCACGGCATCGAGGTCGGCCAGGCGATCCGGTCGGCCCAGGGCACCGAGGCCGAGCGGCTGTTCGACCGGCTCAGCGCGACCGACCGGGCACACCTGGCCCGCATCCTGCGCAAGCTCCGGATCTGAACGCGGGCGAGCACGCCGGCCCAGCACACCCCTCCGGCTCCGGAATCCGTTCGCGGCAGGCGATCAGCACGCGCGGCGCTTCTTCACATTCTTCACATCCACGCGCGGGCGCCGAAGGCCGCTCGCCGCAGGAGAATCCGCACCGGCAACCATGCCGATCCCATGCCGGTCACCACCTCATCACACTTCGTCGATTCGCACGATTTTCCTGGTAAGGCAGTGGAAATCACACTCGACATGCAGCCGCCACACCGGCCGGCGAACTCGTCGTGGCCGGTCCGCGAACCAGCCGGCGGGGTCGCGGGGAATGCCGGCCGATCAGCCAGAACACGACGACGGGCGGGCGCCGGGGGCCCGAAGCGTTCCTTGACTGGTTTAGACCACTGAGGTTTAGTACCAGAACGGCGGTGCGGCGTCGATCCTCCGGGCATGGCCGCCGGGATCAGTTGGTGGAACCTGTGCCACAAAGGAGCGCGCCATGTCCATCCGATTAGTCCTGGCCGGCCTCGCCTCGATCGCTATGGCAGCCGCGATCAGCTTCGTCATTCCGGCCGCACCCGCGTCGGCCGACACGGCCTGCGCGACGGCCTGGAACGCGACGTCGGTCTATACCGGCGGAATGACGGTGTCCTTCGACGGCCAGAACTACCTCGCCGGCTGGTGGACGCAGAATGAGCAGCCACCGGGCACCAGCGGGGTCTGGACCGACGAGGGTGCCTGCGACGGCGGCGGTTCGACGCCGCCACCGTCGGGCGGCGCGTGCGACTACCCGACCTGGGTGGCCGGCACCAACTACGTCACTGGCGACATCGTCGAGTACCCCGCCAACGGCCTGTACTACGAGGCCACCCATGACAATCCGGGTTACGACCCGACCATCAGCACCTGGTACTGGTCGCCCTACGCCTGCGGCGGCGGCACCACACCGCCCTCCTCCGGTTTCGTGGTCAGCGAGGCCCAGTTCGACCAGATGTTCCCGAACCGGAACTCCTTCTACACCTACGACGGCCTGGTTTCGGCGATGAGCGCCTACCCCCAGTTCGCCACCACCGGCGGCAGCACCGTGGAGGCGCAGGAGGCCGCCGCGTTCCTGGCCAACGTCTCGCACGAGACCAGTGGCCTGGTCTACGTCAGCGAGATCGACCAGTCGGGCGACTACTGCGCCAGCGAGTCCTACGGCTGTCCGGCCGGCACGTACGAGTACTACGGCCGCGGCCCGCTCCAGATCAGCTGGAACTTCAACTACGAGGCGGCCGGCAACGCGCTGGGCATCGACCTGCTGGACAACCCGAACCTGGTCGCGACCGATTCGGCGACCTCCTGGGAGACCGCGCTCTGGTACTGGGACACCCAGAACGGGCCGGGCACGATGACCGCGCACGACGCGATGGTCAACGGCGCCGGCTTCGGCCAGACGATCATGGCGATCAACGGCAGCCTGGAGTGCAACGGCAACAACACCGCCGAGATGCAGGACCGGATCAACCTCTACGAGCAGTACACCCAGATCCTCGGCGTTTCCCCCGGCAACAACCTCAGCTGCTAGAACCCGCGCCACATCTGCCGACGGTGGCCGGCCCGTGTGACAACGGGCCGGCCACCGTCAGGTCGAACTCAGTAGCTGC
>CAJCJE010000045.1 GCA_903970565.1 Candidatus Melainabacteria bacterium
GCCGAAACCGCCGCCGCCGGTGCCCGGTGCCGCCGGTCCGAAGGTGGAGGGCTGGTCGGGCGGCGGGAAACCGGGTGCCTGGCCTAAGTTCTGCTGCCCGGCCCCCGGCGCGCCGAACGCCGCCGGGCCACTCGGCTGGCCGTAGCCACCCGGACCCGCCGGCGCCCCGAACGCCCCAGGGCCGGCGGGCGGGGCGAACGCACCGGCACCGGCCGGCTGCTGGGCGAACTGCTGCTGGCCGGCCGGCTGCTGGCCGTACTGTTCCGGCGAGGCGAACGGCTGCGGACCGGTCGCCGGTTGCTGCCCGAACTGATGTGGCTGGCCGAACGGTTGCCCGGCGGCCCCCGGCTGTTGGCCAGGCTGCTGCGGCGTGGTCACGCTTCCTCCATTGTGGAATACCTGCCCAGCTCTCAACCAGGAACGTGGCAGTTGAGAGGGCCCGGTGATGGTTGTCCCCGAGGGGTCAGAAAGCGCACTGTAGCCGGCAGCGGCGACGTTTTTCGCGATGTACGCAAAGATGAGATCTTACTCGATCACTACGTATCAGGGCCGCCACGGACTGTGGCCATCGGTGGGACGAGTGGGATCTCGGAAGGCCGGTTCGTCCGGTTCCCCGGTGCGCAGCGGCACCAGTCCATCGGTGATCGCGCGCATGATCCGATCCCTGGCCCGCACCGCATCCCCAGGCCGGCCAGCGGAAAGGCCGTCGAGTTCGACCGGGGCGCCGAAGTGCACCCGGAACCTCGGTCGACGTAACACGCTGCGTAGCCACGAGGCTGCGACTGGTTGGAAATCCGCCCAGCCGCCGACCGTCTCGGTGCCCCAGTAGGCGGCCTCGTGGGCGCCCCACTGACTGATCGGCACCACCGGTACCTCGGCGGCCAGTGCCAGCCTCGCCACCCCGGTCTTGCCGCGTTCCGGCCACAGGCCGGGTTCGTGACTGATCCGGCCCTCCGGGTAGACCAGGATCGGGTCTCCACCCGCGCGCAGGGCACTCACCGCCCGCCCGAACGCCTCGACGACGCTGCTCTTTCCGCGATCCACCCGCAGATGCCCGGACGCGCGCAGCGCGGGTCCGGCCACCGGGGCGTCCATGATGCCGCCGGCGATCAGGAACCTCGGTTCGATGCCCAGCGTGCGGCAGGCCGCGATGAGCACGAATGCGTCGAACACCCCGATGTGGTTGGCCGCCAACAACAACGGCTTGCCGCGCAGGCTTCTCGGCACCGTTCCGGTGACCTCCAGCCGACCGGCCAGCGCGACGAAACCGCGGTCCAGGGTCGTCAGTACCTGCCAGAGCAGGGGAGTGGAATCGGGACCGCCCCGGCGTGTCGGCTCGTCCCGGTTCGAAGTCAGCGCAACCATGACTGTGCAGCATGGCACGACGGGTGCACGACCGGGTGAGGGCCCGTCGTCGTGGTCTTGTCCCGTCCCGGCGGGTTCGGGCGCTCGGCACGGCGCGTGCCCTCCGGCGCGCTGCGGTGACCAGTGCTGTTGGTGAGGCTTACGGGGCTATTGTGGCGAGGGACTACCGTGTGGGGTATGGCGAGCCGGACTCCGACCTCGAAACGCTCGACCGGCACTGGCGCGCGCAGCCGCAGCGCCGGCGGCAGCGGTGGCAGCGCGAAACCCCGGTCCGCCGCGACGAAGACACCGGCAAAACCGCAGGCCAAGTCCTCCTCGGCGACCCGTTCGCGCGGTAGCGGCGCGAGCAGCGCGAAACGGCCCCCGTCCCCCAATGACTCCGGCGGCGGGATGAGTAGCGCGTGGGGTGTCCTCGGCAGGGGCGCGGGCAGTGTCGTGCGGGCGGTCGGCCGGACCAAGGAACTCGATCCGGCGCACCGCAGGGACGGCGCCGCGCTGGTGCTGATCGCGCTCGCCCTGATCAGCGCCGTCGGTATCTGGTGGGGCGCGGCCGGTCCGATCGGGCACTGGCTGAACATCAGTGTGCGCACGGTCATCGGTGCCGGCGCCATCGTGCTGCCGATCGTGTTCCTGTTGCTGGGCGTCGTGCTGATGCGCACCGAGGCGCGCCCGCCGGCCCGCCCCCGGTTCGTGATCGGCTTCCTGCTGTTCTGGTTGGCGCTGCTGGGTCTGCTGCACCTGTTCGGCCACCAGCCGACCGACAACGCCGGCCGGATGCGCGCGGGCGGCGCACTCGGCTACGTCGCCGGTGGTTTCCTCGCCGAGGGTCTGACCGCGTGGGTCGCGGCCCCGCTGCTGATCCTGGTGGCGCTCTACGGCGTGCTCGTGTTCACCGGTACCCCGGTCCGCCAGATCGCGCAGCGCCTGCGCTCACTCGGCCATCCGCAGTCGGACGCGGATGGCGCCCCCGGCTTCGACGACCCGTTCGGCGAGGAACCCGCTGCCGCCGAACCGGTGCGCCGCCCGCCGCGCCGCCGGCAGGCGCGCTCCTCCTCGGAAACCGACGAACCCGTTGCGCGGCAACGGGAACTGCCGACGGACGAACCCGGTGAGCCCGAGGAGGTCTACGTCCCGGTCAAACCGGCCAGGGCCGCGAAGCCGAAAGCCCTCGCCAAGGCCGACGAGCCACCGCTGGTCGCGCGGGCGGTCGAGGGTGACTACGTGCTGCCCTCCCCGGACCTGCTCGTCGACGGCGATCCGCCCAAGGCGCGCAGCCGCGCCAACGACACGATGATCGAGGCGATCAGCGGGGTCCTGGACCAGTTCTCCATCGACGCGCAGGTCACCGGTTTCACCCGCGGCCCCACGGTGACCCGCTACGAGGTCGAACTCGGACTGGGCGTGAAGGTCGAGAAGATCACCGCGCTGACCAAGAACATCGCCTACGCGGTGGCCACCGACAACGTGCGGCTGCTCGCCCCGATCCCCGGCAAGTCGGCCGTGGGCATCGAGGTGCCGAACTCCGACCGCGAAATGGTCCGTCTCGGCGATGTGCTCAAGGCCGGCACCACCATCGCCGACCCGCACCCGATGGTGATCGGCCTCGGCAAGGACATCGAGGG
>CAJCJE010000046.1 GCA_903970565.1 Candidatus Melainabacteria bacterium
ATCGCCTCCACGATGACCAGCGGAAACGCCTCGGCGCCGCTGGGCACGCAGAGCACGTCGATCTCCGGGAAGGCCGCGTCCGGACCGGCCGAGGCCCCGCGCCAGCGCACCCGATCGGTGAGTTCCGGCGGGGTCAGCGCGGCCAGTCGGGCCCGGTCCGGGCCGTCGCCGAAGATGTCCAGCGTCCACTCCCCCGCCGGCAACTCGGCCAGTGCCGCAACCAGCAGGTGCGGATTCTTGTACTCGACGATCCGGCTGAGCATCCCGAACCGGACCGGTCCGCGACCCTCGAACAGGCGGGCCGGCCGCGCCGGCACGCCGTTGGGCGCGATGTGGTGGCGGAGGGAGAAGGGTTGGTGGCGGGTGAGGTCCGCCCAGTGCCGCGCGGACAGCGCGATGATCCCGTCACTACGGCTGACCACCTTCGCCAGCAGCGCGCCGTAGGTCGGCCCGTCGGTCACGGCCGGCTCGTGACTGGCCGCGAGCCAGCGCCGGGTGCCGCGCCGCAGCGCGCCACCGACTCGCCACGCGGCGGCGAAACCGGCCTCGGTGTTGGTGATGCCGGTGATCAGCACCGCGTCCTCGGTCGGCAGTTCGACGGCCGGCTGCCACCAGGGGGTGAGCACCAGCCGCACCGCCGGGTCCAGTTCGCGCACCAGCGGACCGAAGGCCTGCAAGCAGGTCAGGGTAACCGGATAGCCTCTGGCCGCGAGTTCGTTGGCCAGCAGCACCCGCTGCCGCTCCGCGCCACCGAGGCACAGTTCGTTGCTGGTCAACAGAATGCTCGGCAGGCCGGCCCGCGCGGTGGTCAGCGCGACCTGACGAGTGGTACGGCGCAGGGCGCGCTTGGAGCGCTGCACGCGGTCCAGGACCCGCATCCCGGCGGTGAACACGCTGCCCGGACCGGCATTGCCGTGCAGGCCCAGCAGCATCGCCTGACCGGCCCGCAGCAGGTCGGCCGCGCGGCGCGCGGCCAGCGGATCGTCGCCGCTGGTGCCTCCCGCGCCGTGCCGGACGTCGGGCTCCTCGACCAGGACCAGCCGCCAGTCGGCCTCCACGGCTCGGCGCTGCCACTCGGATTCCTCGCCGTAGAGGAAGAACCGCTCGTCGAAACCACCCAGTCCGGTCCAGGCCGCGCGGGAGATCAGCAGGCAGCAGCCGGACAGGTAGCCGTCGACCTCCTTCGGTGCGGTCGCGTACCGGTCCGAGAACGGTTTGCCGCGCAACCGCCCGGCGTAGCCGGCATTGCCGACCAGCGCGCGGAGGACGGTCTGCCGACGACGGGCCACGTCCCAGGGAGGCAGTTCGGAATCCGGATCGGACACCGTCGGCGAGACCGCCGCGACCCGGTACTCGCCCAGCGCCGCGCGGCAGCCGGTCAGTGGACCGGAGAGTTCGGCATCCGGGTTGAGCAGCAACAGATCCGCCTCCGGCACCTGCGCGGCCAGGGCGTTGATCGCGACCGCGTAGCCGACATTGCGCTCGGCGAAGGTCCAGCGCACCGCGGGATAGGCGCGCGCCAGGTCGCGAACCTCCGCGCTGTGCTCGGAGTGGTTGTCCCACACCAGGACTCTGGCTTCGCCGAGATGTTTCGCCACACTGCCCAGGCAACGCTCCAACAGATCGACCCGACGGTAGCTGACCACCAGCACGGCGAGGGAGTCCAGTGGCGGAGACTGTGGTGGCCAGGTCCGTTGCGACTGCTGTGATTGCTCGATCATCGTGGCAGATCCTCGCACAGGATTTCGCCGTTCCACCCCGCCGGCGCCGGAAAAATGTTTACCCGACCGGGCGAACTTTTCTCGGCACCGAGCGCAGGTGCAGCGCGCCGAGGATCGTGGCCCGCATCGGCGCGGGCAACGCGCCGCAGAGCCAGGCGCCAGCAAGGTAGGCGAGACCGCCGGCCACCAACGGCACTACGAAAGGCAGTGGCCAGGTCACCCACATTGCCAGCAGCGCGGCGGCCAGACCGGGAATCAGTCGAAGCACATATCCGATCGGCAACAGGTCCGCCCCGGCGCGGCGCATTCTCGATTGGGTGAACACGACGCCGGACAATTCGGTGAGCACCAACGCGAGGCCGGTGCCGACCGCACCGAAAATCGGAATGAACACCAGGTTCAGGACGATATTGACGACCAGATTGATCGCGGAGAGCCGGGTGAGGAACCGCTGTTCGTGCGCGGCGATCAGCGCATTGGACACGATCGTGGTAACAAAACTCAGCGCGCAGGCGACGAAAAAGAGTTGCAGCGTGCCGGTTGCCGGGGCGGTGAACTGATCGGCGACCAGGGTCAGCACGCGACCGGCCAGCGGAACACCCAGTACCGCGATCGGCACCGAACACAGCAGCAGGAAGCGGTAGCCGGAGTCGACCGCGGCGCGAAACCGCTCCCGATCGTTGGCATAGCTGGCATTGATGGTGGACATCGCCGAGCGGGAGAACACCTGCGGGATCACCGCGAGGTTGAAGGCCAGTTGCAGCGCGATGCCGTACGCGGCGACCTGGGTGGAGTCCGACAGCAGCGACAGCAGCACCCCGTCGACCCGCCAGTAGACGACCGCGATCAACATGATCAGCGCGAACGGCACGCTCTCCCGCAGCAGCCGGACGGTCTCGCCCCTGGCTCTGACCAGCCGAAGGACCACGATCCCGCGGGCGGCGACGCCGAGTACCAGCATCCTGGTCAGCTGCGGCAGGACCTGCACCGCGCACATCGCCAGCAGGCCGGCATCGCCGAACACCACCAGCACCGACGCGACCAGGGTCAGTACCCGCGAACAGAATTCGGCGGCGGCGACCGCCGAATAGCGCACGTGCACGTCGAAAACCGGATCGAAGCAGCTGGACAGCGCGTCGAACAGCAGGCCGCTGGACACGATCAGCACCGCGACCCGCGCGGTGGCCTGTCCCGGATAGGCGAGAAAACCGGCGAGCACCGCGACCAGCAGCAGCGGCACCGCATAACAGAGCGAGAAGGTGAGATTCATCCCGACGAGGCGACCCAGCGACGCATTTTCCCGGCCGGTGACCCGACGCACGATAACGGTGCCCACACCCAGATCGGTGAATGTGTCGAAGAGGCCGACGAACACCACCGCCGTGGTCAGCACGGCGTATCCGTGCAAACCGAGGTAGCGGGTGGCGATAATCAGGCTTGCCAGGGACAACGGAAGTCCGGTCACTCTGGCGGCCACTTGAATGATCACGCCGCGCGCAATCGCGGTAGCCCCTTTCGTCACAACGTCGAGTGTAGTGAGTTGGTTGGCGCCGAAGGTATCGGCGGTGGGTGGTAGTAGCGTGGCGCCGTGCGGGTATACGTCGAATTCCCCGAAGAACTGGATGTGCCGGAGTGGTCGGCGCGGCACCGGCGCGGTGAGGTTCCCGACCACACGCCCTACGGCCTGCACCAGCTCGCCGACCACGGTATGACCGTCCACTATCGACAGCCGCTGCGCGGTGCCGCGTCGGGTTGGGTCGCGCGCAAGGTGCGCGACCGGCTGGACGGTACCGAGGTGGTCGCGGAGGCGATCGGGCTGCGGCGCGGCGCGCGGCGCGCGGCGGAGGTGCTGCTGTGCATGGACGAACGCACCGGCCTGCCGGCCGCGCTGGCACCGCACGGACCGCCGGTGGTCTCCGGACTCGCCTGGCTGGAGAGCCCGGCGGCGCTCGGCCGGACACATGCCCGGCTCGCCCGGCGTGCCCTGCACCGGATGGCCGCCGTCTTCACCCAGACCCCCGGTCTGGCCACGAGCATCGCGTGGGACTGGGAACTGCCGGCGGATCGGGTGCACGAGATCACCCTCGGCATCGACGCGGACTTCTATGCGGCGCAGCCCTGGCCGGCGAGGAGCCGCGTGGTGGCCAGCGCGGGTGACGACCGGCTGCGCGATCACCCCACCCTGATCGAGGCCGTCCGCCGGCTGCGCGCGGCCGGCACCGGTGTCCGCCTCGAACTGGCTACCACCCGCCCGGTCGAGTTGCCCGCCGAACTGGGCGTACTGCACGCCCGGCGGATGGGCGCGGCCATGCGCGAGGTCTATCGGCGTTCGGCCGTGGTCGCGGTCGCTCTGGTGCCCAACAAGGTCGGCTCCGGCCTGACCGTGGTGCTGGAGGCGATGGCCAGTGCCCGGCCCATCGTGGTCACCGCGAATCCCGGCATCGCCGGCTACGTCGAGGACGGGGTGACCGGTCTGCTGGTGCCACCGGGTGATCCGGCCGCACTGGCGAAGGCGGTCGGCGCGCTGCTGGCCGATCCGGCGCGGGCCA
>CAJCJE010000047.1 GCA_903970565.1 Candidatus Melainabacteria bacterium
AGCGCGGCCCGGCCCTCCAGGTCGGCCGGGATCGCCGAGCCGGCGAAACCGAGCGCCCGCAGGAACCGTTCCAACACGTCCGCGGTGTTCCCGGCCCGGCCGAGGTGGTCGGTCATCCGCGCGTAGAGCTGACCGTCGGGGAACTCGGCGGCCAGCTCGTGCGCCGCCTCGATGGCGACCGCGGACTTCCCGACGCCGCCACGTCCGGTGATCACCGCGACCAGCGCCGCGTCGGCGCCCCGGTTGTCCAGCAGTTTTCGCCGCAGCGCGCTGAGCAGGTCGGTGTGCCCGGTGAGATAGGGAACCCTGGCCGGCAACATGCGCGGCACGGGAGCGGCCAGCGGCACCTCCGGCGTGCTGGGCACCCCGGTGCCGGCCTCCGCCGATCCGGTCAGGATGTTCTGATGCAGTTGGCGCACCGCGAGATTCGGTTCCAGGCCCAGCTCGTCGACGAAGGTCTGGCGCATCCGGCGGTAGACCTCCAGCGCCTCGACCCGCCGGCCGCACCGATGCAGCGCGGTCATCAGCTGCCCGATCAACCGTTCCCGCAGCGGGTATTCCGCCACCAGCGCGGTGAGTTCGCCGACCACCTCGCGGTGCAGGCCGAGTTGGAGTTCGGCGTCGACACACGCTTCGAGCACCTCGACCCTGCGGTCGGCGATGCGCACCTGGTTGGCCCGCAGCACGCTGCTGTCGATGCCGGTCAGCGGGTCACCCTGCCACAGCGCCAGCGCGGCCCGGAAGGCACTCCGGGCGGCCTGCGGGTCTCCGGCGGCCAGCGCGGTCGCCGGGCGATCGTCGAACAGCTGGAGGTCGAGTTCGTCGGCGGCGAGTTCGATGGTGTAGCCCACCCCGCGCACCCTGATCCGCTCGCCGAGTCCGACCTCGGCCATCGAGCGGCGCAGCGCGGAGACGCTGGTCTGCACCTGGGCGCGGGCGGTGGCCGGCGGCGCGCTTCCCCACAGCGCGTCGAGCAGGCTCTCCAGCGGCACGACCCGGTTGGCGTTCAACAGCAGCAGCGCGAGCACGATCTGCTGGCGCCGCGCCGTGATCACGATCGGCGTGGTGCCGTGTACCCGCAACAGGCCCAGGACACGGAAGCAGGGTGGTGTCGCGCAGGGGCGGTCTGCTCCGGTTCCGAGCACGTGGTCACGGACGCTCACTCGACCCGGTTCCTTGTCGTATAACGGTTCTGCGGTCTGCACTGTGTGTCCCCTTGAGCTGTGGTCCCGCTGAGGCGCTGGTAACTGCCCCGGTTGTGAGAGGTCACGTCCGTGTTCAGACGAGCACCTCGGGTGGTGCCGGATGACCGAGAAACGCGGTGGGGCTGGCGGTGAGGCCGTACGCGCCGGCCTGGAACACCGCGATCAGATCCCCGATCCGCGCGCTGGGCAGGCTCACCTTGTCGCCGAGCAGATCCAGCGGAGTGCACAGGCAGCCGACCACGTTCACCGTCTCCTCGGCCGCCGCGTCGAACCGGGTGGCCACCGCGATCGGATAGTTACGCCGGATCACCTGGCCGAAGTTGCCGGAGGCGGCCAGTTGGTGGTGCAGTCCGCCGTCGACGACCAGGAAGGTAGTGCCACGCGACTGTTTGCGGTCCACCACCCTGGTCAAATAGACGCCGGCCTCGCCGACGAGGTAGCGGCCCAGTTCGATGACCACGCGGGCGGCCGGCAGTTCGCGGCTGACCCGGTTTTCCAGGAGGTCGGCCAGGTTCTCGCCGATCATGTCCAGTTCCAGCGGCCGGTCCCTGGCCGCGTACTGGATACCGAAACCGCCACCCAGGTTGAGGTAGCGTACCGGTCCCGGTGCCGCGTCGGCCAGGCGCAGGACCAGTTCCACCGTGGCGCGCTGGGCCTCGCAGATGCTCTCGGCCCGCAGGTTCTGCGAACCGGCGAAGATGTGGAACCCCTGGAAGTCCAGCCCCGCGCCGACCACCTCGGCGAGGACGGCCGGAACTCCTTCCGCGTCGATACCGAACTGCTGGGGACCGCCGCCCAGCGTCATCCCCGCGCCGCGCACCGCGAAGTCGGGGTTGACCCGCAACGCGACCCTGGCGCCGATCCCCAGTTCCTCGCTGACGGTCCGCAGCCGGGCCAGTTCGTTGGCGGACTCCAGTTCGATGGTGACCCCGGCGGCCACCGCCTGGCGCAGTTCCGCGTCCGTCTTGCCGGGACCGGCGAAACTGACCCGGTTGGCCGGCATCGGAGTGTTCAGCGCGACGGCCAACTCTCCCGAGGAGGCGACGTCAAAGCCGTCCACCAGCGCACTCATCTGCGCCAGTAGCGCCGGCATGGGATTGGCCTTGACCGCGTAACTGAGGTTGATCCGTGCCGGCAGCGCCGCCCGGACCTCGGACACCCGCCGGGCAATCAGCTCACGGTCGTAGGCGAAAAAGGGCGTGGTGCCGACCCTGGCCGCCAATCTGTCCACCGGAATGCCACCCACCAGGAGTATGCCATTCATCTGGCCGAACGACGTGGTCGCGGTCATTGTCGCGGTCGGCATAGCGCCCCTCTGCTCATTCATGGTGGCAAACTCAGACTTATCACAGCGGTTGTCGATTGCCCGCCGGGGTCTTGCTCACAACCAGAATTCTGGCAAGTGGGTATGCCGGTACACATGGGTAGTGGGCACCCATGTTCGCACGTTCGAACAAGCGTCGATCTACGTCCTCAACCGACGGTAACCGACCATATCCGATCAGCTATCTCCGGCGCCAGCGCGAGCGCGCGATCGGCCTCCGGCGGGACCACCGCGTCAGCAGGATCAGCCGAATCGGTCGATAACCCCACCCAGGCGGCCGAAATGCGACAAACCAGCGCATGTGGATGATCGACTCGGTTGAGCTGCCGCTGGGGGCGCCGGCCGGCCGGGGTCGTCCCGATCGGACGCGCGGCACTCGGCCACAGTGGGGTGCCCGGGATCGTTCCGCAGACTTCGCGCACGATCCGCAGCTGTCAATCACCGCGTGTTGGCAGCTTGTTACCGACGTTTTCCTGCCACCACGACGCGCCTTTGTCGACCTTGACGGGTCGGTTGGGAACAAAGCACGATCGACCTTGACCCGGTCCTGGCGATCGGGACAGGACAGATCGGATTCGATAGTGAATCCGATCTCCGCGAGAGCAGTTCGACGTCGGAATTCGACACCAGAATCATCGTGTTCTGGAAATCAGACGGGGCGTCCCTTCACTGCACGGCTATATCCGAATGCACTGTGACGGCGGGTGAGTGAATGTCTTCCAAGGGTGTGGACTCTGCCCACGAGGAGCCGATTGCCGTAGTCGGCATGTCGTGCAGGCTGCCCGGAGCCGCCGATCCGAACGAGTTCTGGCGACTGCTGTCCTCGGGCACGGACGCGGTGACCGACGCGCCGGCGGGGCGGTGGCCCGGCGCCGAGGGCACCGACTATCACCGGGGTGGATTCCTCGCCGACACCGACCGGTTCGACGCCGCCTTCTTCGGCATTTCCCCGAATGAGGCCGCCGCGATGGACCCGCAGCAACGGCTGGTGCTGGAACTGTCCTGGGAGGCCCTGGAAAACGCCCGGATGGCGCCGACCGACCTGCGCGGCGCACCGGCCGGGGTGTTCCTCGGCGCCATCGCCGGCGACTACGCCCTGCTCCAGGACCGGCTCGGCGCACCCGCCGCCGGTCCGCACACGCTCACCGGCCTGCACCGGAGCCTGATCGCCAACCGGGTCTCCTACCTGCTCGGCCTGCGCGGCCAGAGCCTGACCGTGGACACCGGCCAGTCCTCCTCGCTGGTGGCCGTGCAGCTGGCCTGCGAGGACCTGCGCCGGGGCGGGGCGCGGCTGGCCCTGGCCGGCGGGGTCAACCTCAACCTGCTGGCCGAGACCAGCGCGGTCGTCAGCTGTTTCGGCGCGCTGTCCCCGGACGGCCGCTGCCACACCTTCGACAGCCGCGCCAACGGCTACGTCCGTGGTGAGGGCGGCGTCGTGCTGGTGCTCAAGCCGCTGTCCGCCGCGCTCGCCGACGGCGACCCGGTGCACAGCGTCATTCTCGGCGGCGCGGTCAACAACGACGGCGGCGGCGCGGGACTGACCGTGCCCAACTCCGCCGCCCAGCAGGAGGTCATCGAACTGGCCTGCCGCCGGGCCGGCGTCACCACGGCGCAGGTGCAGTACGTCGAACTGCACGGGACCGGCACCAGGGTCGGCGACCCGATCGAGGCGAACGCGCTCGGCGCGGCCCTCGGTACCGGGCGAGCCGAGCAGGCACCGCTGCTGGTCGGCTCGGTGAAGACCAACATCGGTCACCTCGAAGGCGCGGCCGGCGTGGCCGGTCTGCTCAAGGTGATCCTGAGCATCTCCCACCGCAACCTGGCGCCCAGCCTGAACTTCGAGCAGCCGCCTCCCGAGATCCCGTTGGCCGAGCTGAACCTGGACGTGGTGCGTTCGGCGCGGGACTGGCCAAGGCCGGCCGATCGTCTGGTGGCCGGGGTCAGCTCCTTCGGCATCGGCGGCACGAACTGCCATCTGGTGCTGGCCGAGGCACCACTGCCGGCCCCGGTCGAGCGGACCACCGCGCTCCGCTCCGATACTCCCCTCGTCCTGTCCGCCCGATCCGGGCCGGCGCTGCGGGCGCAGGCCGGCAACCTGTCCGCGCAGCTGCTGGCGCACCCGTCGGTCGAGACCGCGGACGTGGCACTGTCGCTGGTGCGCACCCGCGCCCGGTTCGAACACCGGGCCGTGGTGCTCGGCGCGGACCGCACCGAACTGCACGCCGGTCTGGACGCCCTCGCGCAGGGCCGGCCCAGTGGCTCGGTGGTGGTCGGCAAGGCCGTCCCCGGCCCGGACGTCCTCGTCTTCCCCGGCCAGGGCTCGCAGTGGCCGGGGATGGTCCGCGAACTGCTGGAGGGACCTTCGGCCGTCGCCGACCGGCTGCACGAGTGCGTGCTGGCCCTGGCTCCGTTCCTCGACTACGACCTGCTCGACGTGTTGCGGGGCGCACCGGGCGCGGCCGACCTCGGCCGGGTCGACGTGGTGCAGCCGGCGCTGTGGGCGGTCATGGTCTCGCTGGCGCAACTGTGGCGCTCGCACGGCATCGAGCCCGCCGCCGTGATCGGCCACTCCCAGGGCGAGATCGCGGCGGCCACCGCCATCGGCGCGCTGACCGTCGAGGACGGGGCCAGGGTGGTGGCGCTGCGCAGCAGGACCGCTCGCGAGATCTCCGGCGGCATGATGTCGGTCGGCGCCCCGCTCGAGGTGGTCGACGGTCTGCTCGACGTGGTCGACGGTCTGCTCGCCGACGTGCCGGGAGTCAGCGTCGCGGCGGTGAACAGTCCCCGCTCCCTGGTGCTCTCCGGCCGACCCGCCGGCCTGGTCGAGCTCCAGCTGCTGCTCACCGATGCCGGCTACCGCACGAAGATCCTGCCGGTCCAGTACGCCTCGCACTCCCCTGCCGTGGACGCGCTGCGCGCGCCGCTGCTGGACCTGCTGGCCCCGATCCGGCCCCGCTCCACCTCGACCCCGTTCATCTCGACGCTGACCGGCCGGCCCGTGGACACCGCTGAGCTGGACGCCGAGTACTGGTTCGCCAGCCTGCGCCAGCCGGTGCGGTTCGCCGACGCCATCGGCTACGCGCTGGACCAGGGCTACGGCCGGTTCGTCGAATGCAGCCCGCACCCGGTGTTGCTGGCCAGCATCGAGGAGACCGCGGAGGAAGCCGGCCGGGAGGCCGTCGTCATCGGCACGCTGCGCCGCGACGAGGGTGGGCCCGACCGGGTCCGCCGCAGCGTCGCCGAGGCCTACGCGGGCGGCGCCGCCATCGACTGGGACGGGTACTGTGCCACGCCCGGTGCCCGTCCCACCGACCTGCCCACCTATCCCTTCCAGCGGGAACGGCACTGGCTGGCCGAGGCGCCGGCGCGGCCC
>CAJCJE010000048.1 GCA_903970565.1 Candidatus Melainabacteria bacterium
CTGACCTACGCCGAACTGGACCGCCGCTCCGACGTGGTCGCCGCCGCCGTGGCCGAACGGGGCGCCGGCGCGGGCTCGGTCGTCGGCATCCTCGCCGACCGGTCCGTGCTCAGCGTCGTCGCGGTGTGGGGCGTGCTCAAGGCGGGCGCCGCCTATCTGCCGCTGGACGCCAAACACCCCACCGACCGCGTGCGCTGGCTGCTGTCGGACGCGGGCGCGCCGGTCTGCCTCGTGCAGCGGCCCCACGACACCCACCACGAGATGCCCGAGGGCTGCGCGGCGATCGTGCTCGACGACCTGCCGCCCGCGCCCGCGCCCACGCAGGCGCCGCCCGTGCGCACCCCCTCGCCGGAAGATCTCGCCTACGTCATCTACACCTCCGGTTCGACGGGCAAACCCAAGGGCGTGGAGATCCAGCACGGCGCCCTGACCAACTACGCCGAGTGGTGCGCGGACGAGCACGGCATCGACGCGAACAGCAGGCTGCCGCTGCTGGTGTCGCTGTCGTTCGACGTCTCGGGCATCTCGCTGATCGTGCCCCTGGTCAGGGGCGGCATGCTGATGGTGATGCGCGAGGAGCTCAACCACCTTGCGCTCCAAGAAGTTCTCGACGGTGGGGCCAACGTGCTCGCGCTCACCCCGTCCCACCTCGACCTGATCAGCAGGCTCGACCTGCGTGCCGACGGCGTACGCACGCTGATCGTCATCGGCGAGCAGTTCCGGCGCACCGTCGCGCTGCGCGCCCAGGAACTGTTCGGCCCCGGCTGCCAGGTCGTCAACCACTACGGTCCCGCCGAGGCGACCATCGGCGTCACCAGTCACGTCTTCGACGCGGTCGCCGACACCGCCGCCGTCGTGCCGATCGGCAACCCCGGCTACAACACCACGGCTTTCGTGCTCGACCCGAGCGGCGGGTTCGTGCCCGAGGGGGAACTCGGCGAGCTGTATCTCGGCGGCGTGCAGCTGGCCAGGGGTTACCGGGGCCGGCAGGACCTGACCCGGCAGCGATTCGTCCGGCTCGCCGATGGCAGCCGCGTCTACCGCACCGGCGACATCGCCCGGCTGCTGCCCTCCGGCGAACTGGAGGTGGTGGGCCGGATCGACGACCAGGTCAAGATCCTCGGCCACCGGGTGGAACCGGAGGAGATCTCCCAGACCCTGGAGAGCCACCCCTCGGTCAGCAGGGCGACCGTGGTCGTGCGCACGCGCGGGGAACACAAGAGCCTCGCCGGCTACGCCGTGGCCGACCCGGCCGCGCCCGCGCCCGACCCGGCGGAGCTGACGTGCTACCTCGCCGAGCGGCTGCCCGACTACATGGTCCCGGCCACCCTGCTGCTCGTGGACGACATTCCCTTGTCCGTCAACGGAAAAGTCGACGCGAAGCGGCTGCCGGACGCACCCGGCGCCCACGAGGCCGAGCCCGTCGCCCTGCACGACGAGGTCGAGGCGGCGGTGCGGGACATCTGGGCGGTCGTGCTCGACATCGAGTCGGACCGGATCGGCCGCACCGTTGACTTCCACGTACTCGGTGGTGACTCGCTGACCCTGCTGGCGATGGTCGGCAGCGTCGCCCGGCAGGTCGTCGGCCGCGACTCCGAGGAGTCCTTCACCGCACACATTCCCGAGATCACCCGCGAGCCCACGGTCGAGCGGGTCGCCGCGCTGGCCAGGCGCACGGCGGCGGGCTGACCGACTTCCACTACGGACACGAGAGAAAAAGGTGGCGGGTCATGAAGTTGCTGATCATCGCGATCGGGTCGCAGGGGGACGTCGCGCCGTTCACCGGCCTCGGCGTCGCGTTGCGCGACGCCGGGCACGAGGTCACGGTGGCGACGCATCCCATGCACGAGAACATGATCCTCGACGCCGGTCTCGCTTTTCGGCTGGTGCCCGGCGATCCGCGCGACCTCAGTACCACCGACGACGGCCAGGAGTGGCAGAGCAACGGCAAGGGCGCCAGGGGCCTGTTCAAGTTTCTGAAGATCCTCCAGGACCAGGTCCGGATGTACAACGAGGGCATCGAGAAGGCCGCGTTGCAGGGCGCGGACATGCTGCTGCTGTCCGGCACGGCCGTCAACGGCTACCACGTGGCCGAGGCGATGGGCATCCCGAGCATGTGTGTCACCCTGGTGCCGCTGCTGCCCGCCGCCGACTTCCCGCCGCCGCTGATGTTCCCCAAGTCCCTCGGGCGCCTGGGCAACAAGTCGACGTCCTGGGCGATGAGCGTGGTCACCTCCCGGATGCTGGGTGGCCCGACCAACGAACTGCGCGAGCGGCTGGGCCTGCCGCCGGTCACGGTCCGGGGACTCCTGCGCCGCTGGGACACCGAGCGCTGGCCGGTGTCACACGGCATCAGCCCCGAGGTCCTGCCCCGCTCCCGCGAGTGGCGCGAGGGGATGGAGATGACCGGCTACTGGTGGCCGGAACGGCCCGCCGGCTGGGAACCCGACTCCGAACTGCTGGACTTCCTCCAAGCCGGGCCGCCGCCGGTGTTCGTCGGCTTCGGCAGCAACCTCTCCGGCGATGCCGAGCGCATCAGCGAGACGGTCAGCGCCGCGCTGAACAAGGCCGGGGTGCGCGGCATCGTGCAGGCGGGCTGGGCCGGTCTGGCCGCGACGAACGACGACATCCTGTCCATCAAGAACGTGCCCTACGACTGGCTGTTCCCCAGGATGGCGGGCGCGGTGCACCACGGCGGCGCGGGCACCTCGGCCGCCGCGCTGCGGGCCAAGATCCCGTCCGTTCCGGTGCCCGCGATCGTCGACCAGGCGTTCTGGGCGGAACGGCTGCGCAAGCTCGGCGCCAGCCCCGGCCCGCTGCCGATGGGCAAACTGAACACCGAGAGCCTCACCGCGTCCATCCGCTCGATGCTCGACCGGCCCCAGTACCGGGCCAGGGCCGTGGAACTCGGCACGCGCATCGACGCGGAGGACGGCGCGGGCCACGTGGTGCGGACCGTCGAAGGCATCTTCGACAGGCATCCGGCCACTCGATGAGCCAGCTCGACGTCGTCCCGAGGCGCACCCGGCTACCCCTCATCACCTGAAAGGCACGTCATGACCGAGATCGACAACCGCTCCGCCACGACCGAGCAGTGCCCGGCGTTCGCGTTCCCCAAGGACCGCTCCTGTCCCTACCACCCGGCCCCCGGTTACGAGTCGCTGCGGGAGCAGGGTCCGATGGCCCGGATCTCGCTGTACGACGGGCGGGAGGCGTGGCTGGTGACCGGACACGCGGAGGGCCGTGCCCTGCTGGCCGACCCCCGGCTGTCCTCGGAATGGGGTGACCCGAGCTTCCCGGTCGTCGTGCCGCGCCTTGACGACAGCCCAGGACTGTCCTTCCCCCTGATCGGCGTCAACGACCCCGAACACGCCCGCCAGCGCCGGATGCTGATTCCCAGCTTCGGAGTGAAGCGGATGGCCGCCATGCGCCCGATCCTCCAGAAGGAGGTCGACCGGCTGCTGGACGTGATGTTGGCGAAGGGCCCGACCGCCGACCTGGTGTCCTCCTTCGCGCTGCCGGTGCCGTCCACGGCGATCTGCGTCCTGCTCGGGGTGCCCTACGAGGACCACGACCTGTTCGAGGAGCGTTCGCGCGACTTCGTGGGCGCGGCGACCCCGGCCGACTCCAACGTCGCCTTCGTCGAGCTGTACGGCTACCTGCACGGCCTGGTCGCGCGCAAGGCGGCCGACCCCGGCGACGGCCTGCTCGACGAGTTGATCGCCAACCAGCAGGCCGAGGGCGGCCTCGACAACGACGAACTCGTCAAGATGGCGATGGTCCTGCTGGTCGCGGGCCACGAGACGACCACCAACGCGATCTCCCTCGGTGCGCTCGCGCTGCTTGAGCACCCCGAGCAGATGGAGGCGTTGCGGCGCGACCCGAGTCTCATCGCCGGTGCCATCGAGGAGGTGCTGCGCTTCCTCGCGGTCTCCGACTTCCTCGTTCGGCTCGCGCTGGAGGACATCGAGGTCGGCGACCAGACGATCAAGGCGGGCGAGGGCGTCGTCCTGTCCATCATGCTGATGAACCGGGACGGCGGGGCGTACGAGAACGCCGACACCTTCGACATCCAGCGCAACGCGAAGAAGCACGTCGGCTTCGGTCACGGCATCCACCAGTGCATCGGCCAGAACCTGGCCCGCGCCGAGATGGAGATCGCCCTCACCACGCTGCTCAACCGCATTCCGACCCTGAAGCTGGCCGCGCCGCTGAAGGACATCCCGATCCGCGCCGGCCACGACGGCCAGGGCCCGCTGGAACTCCCCGTCACCTGGTAGCAGCCGCACAGACCACGGAAGGAACGCCTGCCCCATGCGCATCGCCATCGATCGTGACCGCTGCATCGGCTCGGCCCAGTGCGTACTGGCGGCACCGGGGATCTTCACCCAGGACGACGAGGCCATCGGCGAGGTGCTGCCCGGTCGCGAGCACGACGCGGACGATCCCGCCGCCGTGGAGGGCATCGAGGCGTGCCCGGTCGGGGCCGTCGCGATCGCCGAGGACTGAGAGGGCATCCGAGCGTCACGGGGGAGCGCGGTGTCATGCCCTGATGGCGGCCGAACGGTGTCGAACGGCGCTCGATCCAGGCCCGACCCACGACATTCATTCGTTCGCCATCTGTGGGAACACAGGTGGCGACGACCATGTCTGGATTGATCCGGAGATGGTGAGCAGGGTGTGACCGATCGGCGATACGGCACATCCCATGATTCCGACATCATGGGATGGTGCCGTATCGGGGGATGACCGGCAGGCCCCGTGACCACCCGGCAGAAGCATCGAGCTCCCTCGCGGCGGTCCGGAGTCCGGCCTGCCGGCGTGACGTACGCGCACGTTCTGCCGTTTCCGGTGAACGTGGTGTCAGCCGCGGGTGACGTTGTGTTGCCGTCGTTACTTCGTTCGGAATGGGGCCTGAGGCCGACGACCCCACCCGACCGAACCACGGACCGACGCAACCACAAAGTTAGGCATGGGTGGAGGTCTCGTTCATTGCCGGACTTCCTCGCGGCTCCATAGAATCGATCCTCAGCAAGCTAATCCTGATCAGTGATCTGAGTCGCAACTCAATGCCGAGTCGGGGGCTTGGTTCTCCACCTCTACCTTGCGCCGGGGGTCCTGATGTGTCCCAGCGAATCGCAGGTCCTGCCGATGGGCCATTCACCATCGACGGACCGCGCGGGTTGCTGTTCGGCTGGTCGGTCCTGGGCATACGGCCCGACAGCGGTAGTGAGCTGATCGCGATCAGCGGCGGGCGGCGACACGCGGCTCCAGGACGTGGGCGCCCACGTCCTGGAAGGCGTACCGGCCGGCGTGTCCACGGTGCGGCTCTACGTGGTGCCCGACCAGCTGACGTGATGCGTGCCCCCGCGGCTTCGCGGTGGTCTGTACCAGTTCGTTGTCGCCCGCTGCTCGGTTTCGTGAGTCATTGTGATCCACTGTGGACAGTAACCGGTCACCCCTGAGGGCGAGCTGGTCACCCCTATCGGCGGCGCTGATCTGCCCGTCGTTCGCGAATGCAACCGCGTGGAGCGCGCAGTCGGGAACCCGACAGGGCTCCGTACGACAACTCTTCCGTGCGGAAGGAGGCTGAGGTGGAGGGCTCCAGAACCGAGACACGGCAGAGCGCGTGGCCCGACCGCCTGCTCGGCC
>CAJCJE010000049.1 GCA_903970565.1 Candidatus Melainabacteria bacterium
TCGTCGGCCGCCCGCTGAAGTTGGAGGTAGCTGCGCCGCCAGGCCAGGCACAGCTCGTCGATGGGCAGAGCGTCGACCGGAGTGACCGAAGCGAGACGGGCAGCGGGCGCCGGTGCCGGTGCCGGAACGTCGATCACGGCAGAAGATTGTTGTGGGGTGCTCGGCGCGTGCCAGAACCGCCAGGCCACGAAGGCCGCTGCGACTACGCAGCAACCCAGGAGTTCCGCCGTCGTGGCCGCACCGGCCACGGTGGCCAGCCCGGTGATGGCCAGACAGGTCAGGACAAAGCCCAGGGCGGCGACCGTTCCGGTCCAGATACCGGGCTCACCGCGTACGACCAGTTGCCGGATCGGCGGGCGGGAGAGCATGTTCTTCGACCGGAACCCCGTCCCTACCGTCGCGCCGATTGCCAACCCGAGCAGGCTCCAGGTGATTATCAGGCCGAGCGGCATTACCAGAGCGCCGATGGCGCTGAACACGAACACGGCAACGGCCAGGGTCGCCCACCCGGTCCGCACGAACACGCGAGTCCACACTGGCATCATCCACCCGGCAGATAAGAGGATACAGGATTGCCGGGGGCCTGGGCGGTGCCGAACTACGTCACGGATCACCGACGGTCGACATGCAGAGGTGAACCACCTTGAGTGTAGCCCCAGTGGCGAGTATCGGCAGTCTTCGGTTCTCGGCGGTCGGATGGGATGTTTCGGTGTCGGCAAGCACGTCGTTCCCGTCGCGTGGCCGCGATGGTTGATCATGTGGGCGGAGGGTGCGCTCGAGTTCCATGTCCACCGGGACCGGGCCGACCGCGACACCTTCGTGATCTACGAAATGTTCCGCACGAAGAACGATCTCGAAAAGCATCTGGCCCAGCCTTACACCCAGGAGTTCATCCGAGCGATCCGGCCGTACGTCACCGGACCGCTCCGCCAGCAGTTCCTGTTGATGTGCACTCCGCTGCCGAGAACGGGCGAGTCGTAGCGCCGGGTATTGCCATCCAGGTCAAGGTCGCGGGCGTGGATCAGTCGCTTGAGGTTGACCGTGGAATTGATGAGTGTCGGCGGCCGAATGAGATCCCGAAAGTCTCATTACTTTTCTTCACGTGGCGAGCAGTTCGTAACTGCATCGCGATAACGCGAGAGATGAAGGCCGTCACTTGGTGAAGGGCTGGAAGGTCTCCGTGTAGGCACCGCTGTTCTGACTCACACCGCTGCATGTCGAGCTGGCGCTGGTCTGACCGGGACAGCCGCCGTTGTCACGCCCCTCGGCCCAGACCGAGACCAGCTTGATCCCTTCGGCCTCGGCGTGGAGTTTGACCGTGTTGGCGTCGGCGAGGGTGAAGATCTCCCCGGCGCTGTCGTTCTGGCCGATCATCGGGGTGTTGCCGAGCTTCGCGAACGCCGCCGAGGTGGAGATGCCGAACACTGACGCAACCTGGGTCGCGGTAGCGTCGAGGGCCTGGTCGGCGGCGGTACCCATCTCAGTGCCCGACGTGCCGTAGTCCATCGACATGATGTTGATGATGTCCGGAGTGAAGCCCTGTGCCTTCGCGATGCTGAGCACACTTTTTCCGGTCGACGTCAGACCGGAGGGCAGCACCGGAATCGTGTAGGAGATCGTCAGCGGCCTGCTGGTCGAGGTGCCCCACTGGCGGACGAGGTTGAGGGCCTGCGCCGTGCGAGTCAGGTCAGCGGAGTTGGTCAACTCGTTGGACTCGATGTCGAAATCGAGATGCTTGACGCCGACCGTGGGGACGACGGACTCGACCTGCGTGGCCATAGCGCTGGCCGAGGAGCAGGTAGCGCCGAGGTCCGTTCCGTTGGTGTCGGTCGTGTAGCCACCGAAGGACGCGGTCGCGTCGCCGCCCTCGGCGTGCAACGAAGCGAGCTGCGAGTGCCAACTGGCCTCGTTCGGCATCGACCACGTGCAACCGGTGCCATCCACGAAGGCGAGGGTGAAGAACTTGGTGCCGTAGTCGGCAGCGACGGTCGTCAGCGTGGTGTTGCTCAGACCCGTGTCCACGTACGGCGCGAAGACCTGCGCGGGCCAGGCGATCGAGCTGGCTTCGGCGGGCGCGTTGCCCAGCGTGAGCATCGCGGTGAGCACGCTTGCACCGAGTACGGCTGCAACGGAGAGTGTTGATGATCTTTGTGACACGAGCTGCTCCCTCATTCACTGGGAGGCGTCATGCGGGACGCCGACGGGTACGGGGACGGAAGAGTGCGGTATTCGGCCCGTTAATAGCTAGATTGGTCTGGACCAGAAAAGCACCCGTCGACATCTATTGTCTGCGCTGGTGATCAACTAAAACCTGCCTTGGTCGGCAGATTGTCAATCGAAATCCCGATACTCGGTGACGCTTTTCCGGGCGAGGGAAAGGTGAGGCTGTCATTCTGGTGGTGCCGCTCGCCGGACTAATATTTATTAGTCGACGCGAGTTGATGATATCAGCCCTGGATCGGTCAGTGGCCACAGTGGTCTCCGCGTCCGTGGCTGTCCCGCAACCCCGTAGCGCAGTCCCTGGCGAGTGACCACGCGCGCGTTCGATCATCGATCAGAAGGGTGCGTCCGGACGCGAGCGGGGTGGAGCTGCGAGTGGGTCGCCATCGCCCGTTCCACGGGCCATGAGGAACGGTCCTCCTTGGCCGAACGCCGAGCAGGAAACCGATCTTGTCGCGCCCGTCGTTTTGCTAATACGTATTAGCAGCGCTCTGAATCTGAGAGGGACAACAATGGTTCTCTTGACACGGCCGTATGCGTCGTACAGCCTGAGCTAATACGGATTAGACACGAGGAAGCCTGGTGGCGCGCGGGAGAACGCCGCGACAGGCGGACATCGCCCGGATCGCGGGAGTTTCGCAGGCGACCGTCTCGGTGGTGCTGGGCGGTAACCGCTCGATTCGGATGGCCGAGGGAACCCGCCGCCGGGTGCTGGAGGTCGCCGAGGAACTGGGCTATGTTCCCCACCCGTGGCCACGCGGCTGGCCTCGTCGCGGGCCAACATGCTGGGGCTCTACACCTTCCGAACCACGTTCCCGACCGAGGCCACCGACTCCTACCACCCGATTCTGTCCGGCGTGGAGGAGGAGGCCGCCGCGCTCGGCCAGGACCTGATCCTGTTCACCGGCATGAGCGGTCCGCACGCCACGCGGGAGGCGGCGATCCGTCGCACCCTGATCGCCGACGGCTGTCTGTGCTTCGGCAGGCACGTGCCCGAGAAACCGGTCGCGCGCAGCGATCATTCCTCGTGCAGCAGCCGGTCAAGGCTGGCCAGGAAGTCCTCGACGAGCGTCTGCGCCTGCTGGTGGGTGAAGGCGTCCAAGGAGACCGACAGTTCGCCTCGGAGATTGCCGACGGTGGGCCGGGAGAACTCCCACACGGCGGGCCACACCGCCAAGGCCGGCCGAATGGGCACCCGGGTGACCCGCAGGCCGGCCAGTCCGAGCCGAGGGACCATCGAGTCCACGTTGACGGTGTGCAGGAACAGCGGCGCGTTCGGGCGGGTCGGCTGGGTACCGACGATTCGTGAGTACGGCACGTCCTTGTGCTGGATGGCGGTGTCCAACGCTTCCGCGTGCCGCCGAATCAGCTCTGTCCTGTCCAGGCCCCTCTCGCGCGTGGTCACCACGGGCAGCATGGTGAGCAACGGCCCCACGGTCTGCTGTAGCGCTGCGGTGTCACGCAACACCGTTGGCACGCCCAGAATCGGCGCATTCACGGCAAAGCTGATCGCGGTGAACAGAATCGCGGTTGGGGACAGGCGTTCCGTCTGGGCCAGTCGGCGGACTTTCTGGGTGTGCGTTGAGTCGAGTGGCAGCGGCAGCCGATGGCAGCGTCCGCGTTCCGCCACATCCAGTGCATCCGTTCTGGGATAGTTGCTCGGCTCGATTCCGGCCAGCAGCTCCGACCACCACCTGGTGTCCCAGTTTCGCGCGCGCTCCCTGGCCGCATAGTCGAAGAAGCTGGGTGCCTCTGCGGTCCAGGTGGGTACGCCACCCCTGGCCAGCGCGTTGTATGCGGTGCCGATGTCCCGCAGCAGGATGTCGATCGACCAGGTGTCGCACGCAACGTGGTGTACACACAGGCCGAGGGTGTGCTCGTCGCCGTCCTCGGTGAGTCCGATCCGCAACGGCGATTCCTGTTCCAGGTCGAAGGGCCGCGTCCAGAAGTCGGCCCACCGCTTCGGTGTCTGGAGTTCGGGCAGCGCCGCCGCGCCGGTGTTCGCCTTGCCGTCCTCGAGGTGATAGGTCGACAGCAGCACCGCATGACGCCGTGCCACGGCCTGGATCGCGTTGCCAAGCGCGTCGACGTCGAGCTTGCCGGTGATGGTGAAGCACTGGCAGGCGTTGTAGATCGGTTCGCCTTCGATCGCCTCGTGGACAAGCATGGATTCCTGCATGTCCGACAGGGGCTGCAACCCGCTCATGCGAACTGCGGGGTTGTCGGTTCGCCGGACAGTTCGGCCACCCAGTCGGCGAAGGTACTGGCCTCAAGACACGCTGCGGGGCGCAGCACGATCTGGGTTGTCTCCCTTACCTGCGCGCTGATCCGCAGCGCGATGAGGGAGTGACCGCCGAGGGCGATGAAATTGTCATCGTCCACAATGGAGTCGACGCCGAGTTCCCTCCGCCAGATCTCGCGTACCCGGCCGGTCAGGTCCCCGGCGTCCGGTTCAACCGGTTCTTCCTGGATCACCGATGGCCGGGGCAGTTCGGCTCTGGCCACCTTGCCATTGGGCAGTCGTGGCAGTTCGGACAGGAAGACGAACTGGCTGGGGTGCATGGCGGCCGGCAGTCGCGGCCCGAGGAACTCGCGGACCGACCGTCCGGTCAGGGGCGGCTGGAACTGCGGCGCGGCTTCGGTCCCTGGCGTGGCCGGCGCACAGGCGGCGCGCCTCGCGTAGACGTAGGCCGGGCGCTCGGATGCGTCCGCGCTTGCGCTGCCGATCTCGTGGACCTGGAAGCCCGCGTCCCGAAGCAGTGCGCTGACCTCGTGCCCAGTGGTACCGGTGTTCCCCAGTTCGACGCACACCCGCGCGACCCGCGACAGTACCTCGGCGTCCGGATTGGACAGTGCGTGCGGCTCGCTGCCCGTCACGGTGACCT
>CAJCJE010000050.1 GCA_903970565.1 Candidatus Melainabacteria bacterium
GTTGCCGCCCTGGCTGCCGTCGGTGGACGGGGAGCTGTAGATCGCCGAGTTGATCCCGATGACCTGGCCCTGCGTGTTGACCAGCGCGCCACCGGAGTTGCCGGGGTTGATCGGCGCGTCGGTCTGGATGGCGTCCATCACGGTTTCCTGGCTGTTCTGGTCGCCGTCGCTGGCCACCGTCGGACGGTGCAGCGAGCTGACGATGCCCGAGGTCACCGTGCCGGACAGGCCGTAGGGGGCACCGATCGCGACGACGTCCTGCCCGACCTGGAGGTTGGTCGCGGTGCCGAGGGTGGCGATCGGCAGACCGGAGACACCCTGGGCCTGGATCACCGCGATGTCGGATGTCGGGTCGCGGCCGATGATGCTCGCGTTCACCGTCCTGCCGTTGGAGAAGATCACCTGGATCTGGCCCGCGCCGTCCGCCGCGTCGGCGACCACGTGGTTGTTGGTGAGGATCTTGCCGTCGCTGGTGAGGATGACGCCCGAACCGGTGTCACCGGAGACGCCCTGGTCGGACTGGACCTGAACGGAGATCTCCACCACCGTCGGCAGCACCTTGTTGGCGACCGCCTGCACCGAACCGGCCGGCGCGGAAGCCTGCGTCGCGGTCGGCACCGGTTCGGTGAGCGCGCTCTGCACCGAGGCGTTGGAGTTGTTGCCACCGAAGAAGTAGCCACCGAGGCTGCCGGCCGCGCCACCGACGACCAGGGCCAGCACCACGACCCCCGCGACCAGGGGCCCCCGGCCGCGCTTGCGTGGCGCGCCGGCGGACATGGTCTGGGTCTGCTGGCCGCCCAGTGGCGGGTAGCTGCCGAAGTTGACGCCGGCACTCGGATAGCCGCCGGGAGGTTCGGCGGTCGGGCCGTTCGGGTAGTGGGCGGTGGGGTCGGCGGAACCGAGGCTGGGGTAGCCGCCAGTGTTGTCCGGCGACGGCAGCTGTGGATAGGTCGGGCCATCGGAGTGCTGGTAGTTGCTGGTGGGCTGGTCGGCCGGTGCGGCACCGGGTAGTTGGGCGGCCTGGATGGCCGGGTACCCACCGGACTGTTCACCGGGGACCTGCGCGGTCGGCTGATCCGCCGGCCGGTAGGTCTGGTAGCCGGCCGACCACGGGCTCGGCTGCCCGGGCGGCGTCAACTCGGCCGGCCCCGGCTGCCGCGGGGGCTGGCCCTGCGGATGGCTGGCCTGCTCGGGGCCGGAATTCTGGGCGCTCCAGGTGCTGGCGTCGGCCGGCGTCGCCGCGCCCTCGCTCGGTTGGTGCTCCGGAACATTTCCCGCTGCACCGGGGGTGTTCTCCGTCATGGCCCTACTGTGGGCCATCGCCCTGAGAACATGCTGAGACAGCCCTTGGCGCAATGTGTGGAATCGCGGCTGTGCCAGGGCATTACCCCGATCGGGTGTTCAGCTCGGGTTGCCGCGCAGCCGTTCGGCGATCTGCTCCGGGGTCGCGTCGTTGATCCAGACCGCCATTCCGGACTCCGAGCCGGCCAGGTACTTGAGCTTGTCCCTGGTGCGCAGCACCGAGAACACCTCAAGGTGCAGCCAGGCCAGCTCGCGGGCGGTGCGCACCGGTGCCTGGTGCCAGGCGGCAATGTAGGGCAGCGGGCGGCTGTAGAGGGCGTCCATCTGATGCAGTACCCGCAGGTACAACTCGGCGAAGTCGTCCCGCTCGGCCTCGGTCAGCGCCGGCAGGTCGGGTACCTGGCGATGCGGGACCACGTGCACCTCGACCGGCCAGCGCGCGGCGGCCGGCACGAACGCGGTCCAGTACCGGCCGCTGGCCACCACCCTGGTGCCGACGGCCCGTTCGGCGGCGAGTACGTCGCCCATCACCGGCCGGCCGTGCTCGGCGAGGTAGCCGCGCGCCGTGGCCAGCATCAGCTCGGTCTTCGGGGTGACGAACGGGTAGCCGTAGATCTGCCCGTGCGGGTGGCTGAGCGTGACGCCGATTTCCTCGCCACGGTTCTCGAACGGGAAAACCTGCTGCACGCCAGGGAACGTGCCGAACTCCTCGGTCCGATCGGCCCACACGTCGACCACGGTGCGGACCCGGCTCGGCGAGAGTTCCCCGAAGGACCGGCCGTGGTCGCTGGTGAAGCAGACCACCTCGCACCGGCCTTGACCGGGTGCCATCGGCACCATCGGCATCCCCGGCACGGTCGGCGTGGTGTCCGGTACGGACTGGGCGAAGGACGGGAACCGGTTCTCGAAGACGACGACGTCGTAGTCGCTCTCCGGGATCTCGGTCGGCCGGCCCTGGCTGCTCGGACACAGTGGACACAGGTCGGCGGGCGGCTTGTAGGTGCGGGTCTGCCGGTGCGAGGCGATCGCGACCCACTCGCCGGTCAGCGGATCGCGGCGGATGACCGAGTGCGGTGCCTGCGCCGGCAGGTCCCTGGTGTCCTTGGCATTGCGGGCCGGTGCGGTGGGGGTGTCATCGAAGTAGATGATCTCGCGCCCGTCAGCGAGTTGGCTGACCGAACGTTTCACGCGGTCTCCTCTTGGCGCCGGCTGACCGGCGCGATCAGTAGATCGCCGACCTGCTCGGCGAGTACCGCGCGGGCCTCGGCCGGCAGGCCGTCGTCGACGAGCAGGACGTCCGCCTCGTTGAGCGCGGCGATGGTGGAGATGCCGACGACGCCGTACTTGGTGTGGTCGGCGACGACCACCAGCCGGCCGGCGGCCTCGACGAACGCCCGGTTGGTTTCGCTCTCGTTGAGGTTGGGGGTGGTGAACCCGGACCGGTCGGCGAAGCCGTGCACGCCGAGGAAGACCACGTCCAGGTGCAGGGTGCGCAGTGCCTGCACCGCGACCGGGCCGACCAGCGCGTCGGACGGGGTGCGCACTCCGCCGGTGAGTACCACGGTGCGGTCGGCCCGACCGCTCTGCCGAAGCACGTCGGCGACCCGGATCGAGTTGGTCACCACGGTCAGGTCGGGCACGTCGGCGAGGAACCGGGCCAGCGTCCAGGTGGTGGTGCCGGCCGAGAGGCCGATCGCGGTACCGGGCCTGACCAGGGTCGCGGCCTGGTGGGCGATGGCTTCCTTCTCCGGTAGCTGGCGCACCGACTTCGCCTCGAAACCGGGTTCCTCGACGCTGCGCCCGGCCAGCGAGGTCGCGCCGCCGTACACCTTTTCCACCAGTCCACGGGCGGCGAGCACGTCGAGGTCTCGGCGGACGGTCATGTCCGAGACACCGAGTTGGTCGACGAGGTCGGAGACGCGCACCGCGCCGATGCGCCGCACTTCGTCAAGAATCACCGACTGCCGCTGTCGAGCCAGCACCTGACACTCCGTTCCGCTCCCAGCCGGGCCCGAATCCAGCTGGTTTGACCGGCGAATACACCAAAAGTCTACACACTCCAACAATCGAACTGTTGGGATCTGTGTAACCGTTGCGGTAACACTGGGTCAATCGAGGCGATCCGGCAGGTCAACGCCGCGCGGAGGCTTGACAGCGGGCAGCCCCGCCGGGAGTGGCTGCTGGGCCGGCGGGGCCGTTCGATGAGCATCGGGTCGGAGGCTCGGCGAGTGGGCAGGTCAGGCGGGCCGGCCGGGCAGGCGCAGGGTCATCAGCGCGCCGCCTTCCGGCGCGTGCCCGGCATAGGCCATCCCACCGTGGCGCTGCGCGGCCTGCCAGACGATGGACAGGCCGAGGCCGGAGCCGGGTAGCGGGCGGGCATCGGTGGACCGGTAGAACCGCTCGAACACGTGCGGCAGGTCCTCGTCGGAGATACCGGGGCCGGAATCGGCGACCTCCAGCACGGCCGTGCCGTCACCGAGCGGTCGCAGCACCACCCGGACCCGGCCGTCGGGCGGGCTGAACTTCACCGCGTTGTCCAGCAGGTTCATCACCGCGCGTTCCAGCGCGCTGGAGTCACCGAGCAGCGACCACGGTTGCAGGGCCACGTCGAACTGGATGCCGGAACCGCGTCGCCGGGCCCGGTCCAGGGCCCGTTCGACCACCTCGACGAGTTCGACCGGCTCCTGTACCACCTGCGGCGCGTCCTGCCGGGCCAGTTCGACCAGGTCACCGATGAGGGTGGTCAGCTCGTCGAGTTGGCCGCTCACATCGGCATTGAGTTCAGCGGTGTCCTGTTCGGACAGTCTCGGCGCACCGGGCTTGTTGGACGCGACCAGCAGTTCGAGGTTGGTACGCAACGAGGTCAGCGGCGTGCGCAGTTCGTGCCCGGCATCCGCGACGAGCCGACGCTGCTGTTCCTGGGATTCGGCCAGCGCGCCCAGCATCGAGTTGAAACTCTGGGTCAGCCTGGCCAGTTCGTCGTCGCCGGTGACCTGGATCGGCCGCAGGTCACCGGTTCTGGCCACCCGCTCGGTGGCCGCGGTCAACCGCGCGACCGGTCGCAGACCACCGCTGGCGATCGCCGTGCCGGCCAGCGCGGCGACCACGATGCCGGCGCCGCTGATCAGGAACAGCACCACGCTCAACCGGTCGAGCACACCGTTCTCCGCGGTCAGCGGCTGCGCGGCGACCACGGCCAGGCCGCTCTGGAACGGTGGGGCGACCGCGACCACCTCGTAGCCGTCCACCTCGTTGACCGAATGCGGCAACTGGTCGGGCGAGGGGTAGGTGTCCTGGGCCGCGACGTTCTGTTCCTTCGACGTGATCAACCCGGCCGGCACCGAATTCGTGTAGGCCTGCCCGCCGCTGGTGCTCAGCGACTGAGCCTTGCCGCTGGTGTCGATGACGCTGAACCGGATGGTGTTGAAGTAGTTGCCCGTCGGCAGCGGGAAGGTGAAGTGCTGACCGTCGGTCGAGGAGTGCTGCACGGCGGCGACGGTCTGGCCGAGCAGGTTCTGTTCGGCCTGGTCGTAGAGGTTGTGCTTGACCGTCATATAGGCGCCCAGCGACACCAGGGCAACCGCGCCGGCCACGCAGATCGCGGCCAGCAGGGTGACCCGCGCGCTCAGTGACACCCGGCGGCGCCGTTCCGGCTCCTCCCCCGGCTCGGTCACCACGGGCTCCCTGGGTTCCGGGGGCTCGGCGCCGACGGTGGCCGGCACGGTCGGCGACTGCACGGTCGTACTCACGGAGGCGTCTCCCTCAGGACGTAGCCGACCCCGCGCACCGTGTGGATCAGCCGGGACTCACCCTCGGCCTCGGTCTTGCGCCGCAGGTAGCCGACGTAGACCTCCAGCGCGTTGCCCGAGGTCGGGAAGTCGTAGCCCCAGACGTCCTCCAAGATGCGTCCCCTGGTGAGCACCTGCTTGGGGTGCGACAGGAACAGCTCCAGCAGCGCGAACTCGGTCCGGGTCAGGCTGATCAGCCGCTCGCCCCTGCGCACGTCGCGGGTGCCGGGATCGAGTTCGAGGTCGGAGAAGCGCATGGCCGGCGCGGCGTCACCGAGGGTGTCGGACTCGGCGGAGGCGCGCCGCAGCAGAGCCCGCAGCCGGGCCAGCAGTTCCTCCAGGGCGAAGGGCTTGGGCAGGTAGTCGTCGGCGCCCGCGTCCAGCCCGGCGACCCGGTCGGACACCGCGTCCCGCGCGGTGAGCACGAGGACCGGCAGGTCGTCGCCGGTGCTGCGCAGTCGCCGGCAGACCTCCAGCCCGTCCAGCCTGGGCATCATCACGTCGAGTACCAGCGCGTCCGGCCGCTGCGCCTGGATCTGCTCCATCGCGTGCACGCCGTCGCTGGCCAGTTCAACCTGATACCCGTTGAACTGTAGCGAGCGCCGAAGCGACTCGCGCACGGCACGGTCGTCATCGACTACGAGGATGCGCATGTGCCCAGTGTCGCGAATCGTCCTGAGAGGCGCCTGAGAGACGGACAAGAACACCCGGAGGGATGGTTTTCGCAGGCCAGCAGGGCCCTTCCGGAACCAGTCGTCGGGGTCGGACTCTCGACCGCACCGCCCGGTTCAGCGGCTTCACGTCGGTTCAGCGGCCTCGCCCCGGTTCAGCTCGCCCCGGTTCAGAAGGCGTCGGCCAGCCGGGCCCCTCCCGAACCGGTCCCGCCGATCAGCGCGTCCAGCAGCGCGGCCGTGGCCGGATCGCCGTCGAGCAGGCCGAGGCGGCGCAGGGTCGGGGTGCTCGCCGCCCCCGCGTACCAGGGCCCCAGCGCCCGCGCGGACAGCTGGACCGCCCCGGTGCCGCCCGGTTCGCAGCGGACCTCGCCGTCGGCGACGGTCACCCGGTACCGGCCGGCATGCCAGGGCGCGTGCTCGTCGACGATGTCCACGTCGACGGTGAACGGCCGCAGCAGCGTGCTCGCCGGCCAGCCGCGCGCGGCGATGGCGGCCGGGAAGTCGACCACCCGCAGCATCCAGGACTGGAGGCGGGCCTGGTAGTGCACGGGCAGCGGCAACAGCTGCCGGCAGCTCGCCGAATCCAGCACCCGCACCGCGACCGTGTCCAACTGGCCGGCCCAGGAGCCGACCGAGGCCAGCAACCCGGCCGAGGAGGCCGGATCGACCGCCACGAACTCGTTGACCACCAGGGTGTCGCTGCCGTTGGCCCGTTCCGCCGTGAGGTAACCGCGCACGGCGCCGGCCGAGTCGACGGCGAGGTCCCGGATCTGCCCGATGAGCAGGCTCCGCGCCTGGAAGCCGGCGGTGGCCCGGTCCAACATGCCGTCGATGCCGACGGCCACCTCGCGGTAGACGGCCAGCATGGCGTCGAGGTCGGCCAGGACGGCGGGGCGCAGTTCGACCCTGCTCGCGTCGAAGCCGCGCAGCGACTCCACCCGCAGGTCGAGCCATTCCAGTACACCGGCCTGCTCCCAGCCCCGGCCCCGGTACAGCGGCGGCACGGACGGATACAGCGCGGAAACGCACTGGCCCGCGTCGCGCATCTGCGCCAGCGCGGCGTCCAGCAATGCCGAGGCAGCGCCCCTGCCGCGGGCGTACTGGCTGACCGAGACGCTGGCCAGTCCGCCCATCGGCACCGATCGACCGCCGAAGAACTGGCCGTAGTCATAGACCCGGAGGAAGCCGCACGGGCCACCGGGCAGTTCGGCGACGAGACCGCGCCAGCCCTCCAGCGGCATACTCGCCCACGCCGGGGAGCCGAATGCCAGCGACCGCAGCGCGGCGACCCAGTCCAGATCCTCGGGTTGGAAGTCCCGAACCTTGACAGTCATCGGTGCACACCGAATCGGATCTCGTCGATCATCAACGACTCCCCTTCGCCCGGATTCCGCTTCACCGTTGCGTCGCAGGTTAGGACCCGGCGCCCGGCTGAGGCACCATTCTGCGGTGACCAACACTCCAGCCACGCACGTGCCCGACGCCACGGACGTCGTCGGCCTCTACGACGCGATGTTCCGCCGCCGGGACACCCGAGCCGAGTTCACCGGTGAGCCGATCCCGGCCGAGGTACTGGACCGAATCCTCACCGCGGCCCACGCGGCGCCGAGCGTCGGTCTCTCCCAGCCCTGGGACTTCATCCTGGTGACCGATCCGGCGGTGCGGCGCTCGTTCCGGGAGCACGTGCACCAGGAACGCGCGGTGTTCAACGATCAACTCGACGCGCGGCAGGCCGAGACCTTCGCCAGGATCAAGGTGGAAGGCATCATGGAGGCCGGGCTCGGCATCGTGGTCAGCTACGACGCCGACCGGGGCTCGCCGGCGGTGCTCGGCCGGCACGCCATCGCGGACGCCGGCCTGTACTCGGTCTGCCTGGCGATTCAGAACCTGTGGCTGGCCGCGACCGCCGAGGGACTCGGGGTCGGCTGGGTCAGTTTCTACCGGGAGGAGTTCCTCCGTGACCTGGTCGGTCTGCCCGAGACGCTGCGGCCGATCGCCTGGCTGTGCGTCGGCCCCGTTCGGGATCTGCCGACGGTGCCGGATCTGGAACGTCATGGTTGGCGAAACCGGCTGCCGCTCAGCGAGGTCGTGCACCATGAGCGGTACGACCCGATACGGGGCCGCTAGCCCAATCAGGCGATGCAACGGCTGTGCCTGAGCATGTGTGACGATCAAGACCGGTAATCTGCCAGCAAGCGCGAGCAGAACCGAGCTGGGATAGTTCACCGCCTGGTTGGGTTACGGCTGGCGGCAGGTCGGGTTGTGCTGACCGCGATGCGCGGTCGGCTCGTTCCAGGCTGTGATGGCGGGCCGGGACCGTCCCGGTCAACGCGGCAGCCAGGATTGTTCTGGCTGAAGTCGGAACGACGGTTGGGCTGGGAGCGTCGGAACCGGAGTGGAGCACGAGAAACCGTTGGCCGCTTCAGGGCAGACCGCAGGTGACCGGGAAATACGCCGGCTGCTGGAGGCCGGCCGGGTCGGAGACGCGAACCTCCTGCTCGACAAGGTCGTCGGCGGGGCTCCGCTGGAGGACCCGGAGACTCGCGCGTCGATCCTGATCAATCGGTCGATCACGGCCTGGCGACTCGGGCGAATCCCGCTGGCCCTGGAACTCGCGGCGGAGGGCTGGACGGATCTGTCCGCGCTGCCGCAGCGGGGTGCGATGGCGGCCAGCACGATCAGCCAGCTCGGCTACCTGCTGGAAGGCCTCGGCAATCATCGGGCTGCGCTGGAAAGCATGCGCACCGCCGTCCAGCTGGCCCGCGAGGCGGACGACACCGCGATCCTGGCTGCCTGCCTGCAACGACTGGGCGGCCTGCTGAACTTCCGCGCCATCGACGGTCCCGCCGAGGCGGCGCAGGCGACCTTCCAGCAGGCGCGGGCCCTGTTGGCCGAAGGCCTGTCCCTGGAGGCGGAGCCGCGGATACACCGCAGCCTGCTCGGCGCGTATGGCCGTTCCCTCGCCGGGCTCGGCGAACTGACCGCCGCCGCCGAGGCCGGTCGACAGGTGCTCGCGCTCGGCGTGAAGGCCGAAGACCTGTGGGCACAGTCGGTCGGCGAATGGGTACTGGCCACGGTGAGCCAGGCACGCGGCAGACGTGAGCAGGCCCGGACCCTCGCGGCGCGGGCGGTGAGCAAGGCGGAGCAGATCAACGACACCGCGCTACTGCTGCGGTTCTCCCAGGATCTCGCGGACATCTGCGCCGACCTCGACGATCCGGTCGGTGAGGCGGAAGCCTTGCGCCGCACCGCATCGGCCGCGCGCAATGCGTCGGACACCCTGCGCGAAGGGCTCGCCCAGGCGTTGGAACAGCGCCGGCTCGCCGTGCAGGCGCAGCGACTGGCCACCGCGGCGCAGGAGGCCGCGGCCAGAGACCCGTTGACCGGCCTCGCCAATCGGCTCGGCCTGGAGAGCAGCGCCCCCACCATGTTGGCCGCCGCGCAGCGGGGCGGCCGGACGCCGTGGCTGGTGCTCGTGGACGTCGACTGGTTCAAGAATGTCAACGACGACGCCGGCCACGCGGCGGGCGATGCCGCGCTGCGCGAGATAGCGCAACTGCTCCGGCACGAATGCCGCAGCGAGGACCTGGTCGCGCGCTGGGCCGGCGACGAGTTCGTGGTGCTGCTCGGCGACGCGAGCGACGAGAAGGATGCCGGCCCGGTCGTCGGCGAGCGGATCAGGGCCGCGGTCGCCGGACACGACTGGACCACCGTGCTCGGTTCGGCCCAGCGGCCAACGGTCAGCGTCGGCGTCGCGTCCGGCCCCAGCCGCCTGGACGAACTGTTCGCGGCGGCGGATGTCGTTCTGTACCAAGCGAAACGCGAAGGCCGCAACCGGGTAGCCGTTTACCAGAAAATGCCCGGCGTCACCGAATTCGCCACCTGACTCCCCCGTCCCAACCCACCCGACCCCAAACCCGAACCCTTTTCATTTCCCCCACATCAAACAAACCCCCACCCTCCCTGGGGGAAGGCGGCCCTGCTCCAGCCTA
>CAJCJE010000051.1 GCA_903970565.1 Candidatus Melainabacteria bacterium
AGGCCGGCCTCGCCGATCACGTAGGCCGAGCCGCCGGGGCGCTGTGAGTCCAGGAAGGTCGCGGTGGCCAGCGCGGAGGTCCAGATCGCCGACTCCGGAATGTCCAGGCCGGTGCGCAGCAGCCTGGCCCGCAGGTCGCGCGCGGTGTAGATCGAGTTGTTGGTCAGGACCAGGAACGGGATCTGCTCGGCGATGAGTTCGGCGAGGAACGTGTCGACGCCTGGGATCAGGTGCTCCTCGTGGACCAGGACACCGTCCATGTCCATCAGGTAGTTCCACCGCTTCGGCTCGGTCATGGCCCTATGATCCCGTGCCCACCAGCGGGCCGCCCGATCGGCTCCGGCCACACGGTGAGTGCCTCCGGCGCGATCAGCACCCCGGTCCGCGCGCCGATCTCCGGTGGGTCTCCGGTCGGGACGGTCACGGCCAGTTCGCCGCCACCGGCCAGCTCCAGGGTCAGCTCGGTGACCGCCCCCAGCTCGACCACGTCCAGGACCCTGGCCGGGAAGCCTTTCTCGGCCAGTCGGACATCTTCCGGACGGACGCACCAGGACGCTGGAGTGCCGGCCGCCCCCAGCCGGGACGGCAGTGGAATGTGCAGGTCACCGGCTTGCAGGCCGGTGTCGGTGAGGTGGCCGGCGCCGAGGTTGCGGATGCCCAGCAACCGCGCGGCGGCCGGGGTGGCCGGGTGCGCGAGCACCGACTGGGTCGGGCCGAACTGGAGAACCCGGCCCTCGGCCAGCAGCATCACCTCGTCGGCCAGCAGCGCGGCCTCCTGCGGATCGTGGGTGACCAGCACCGTGGTCAGCGCGGTGTCGCGCTGCATCGTGCGCATGACCCGGCGCAGTTCGTCCCGGACCGGGGTGTCCAGGCCGGTGAACGGCTCGTCGAGCAGCAGCATCGCCGGCTGTCGCACCAGCGCGCGGGCCATCGCCACCCGTCGCCCCTGACCGCCGGAGAGCTGGTGGGGATACCGGTCGGCGAGACCGTCGAGCTTGAGCCGGGACAGCCAGTACGCGCCGAGCGCTGGATCGGCGCCGACGCCGAAGGTGATCTGCTCCCAGACCCGCAGGTGCGGCAGCAGGGTGGAGTCCTGCGGCAGATAGCCGATGCCGCGCCGCTCCGCCGGCAGCCCACCGACCTCGACGCCGTCCAGGGTGACCGTGCCGGTTTCGGGCCGGAGCAGCCCGGCGAGCATCCGCAGCGTCGCGGACTTGCCGGCGCCGGACGCGCCGAGCAGGGCCAGATGCCGGCCGGTGCCGGCGTGGGCGACCTCGACCCGGAATTCGCCGAGGGTCGCGGCCAGCCGGAAGTCCAGCCGGGGACTTGTCGCGGCGGCCGGTGGCCGGGGCGGCGGCAGGGTGATCGCGGCGCGGCGGTGCGCGCGGCGGGCCGGCCAGCGGTCGGCGAGCAGCAACACGACCAGCGCGGCGCCGAGGGTGACCGCGACCGGGATGGTGGTCGCGGCGAGGCCGCTGCTGCTGAACTGGACGTAGACGAACACCGGCAGCGAATACGGGTGGTAGGCCAGGACGACGGTCGCGCCGAACTCGCCGAACGCGCGCAGCCAGGCCAGCAGCACCCCGGCCCGGACCCCCCGGCCGGCGCTGGGCAGCGCGACCCGCAGCGCGCGGGAGGCGGCGCCGTGGCCGAGGGTGGCCGCGACGTCCTCCAGGGCCGGGTCGACGGCGGCGAACGCGGCGCGCGCGGCCACCACCAGGAACGGGGCGGCCACGAAGATCTGGGCCAGCACGATGCCGGTCATGTCGTCGGTCAGCTCGCCGCCGAACAGTTCGCCGAACGGGCCGTAGGGGCCGACCAGGAAGATCAGCAGGATGCCGCTCATCAGCGGCGGCAGCGCCAGCGGCAGCTGGACCAGGACGCCGAGCACCGACGCGGTGCGGCTGCGCGAGTGCGCGAGCAGGTAGCCCAGCGGTACGCCGAGCACGGTGATCACCACGGTGGCGATGCTGGCGGTGACGACCGAGATGTAGAGCGCGGCACCGACACCCGGCGCGGCCATGTCGGCCGGGTCGGTGCCGGGAATCCTGGCCAGGAACGCGACCAGCGGCACCAGCAGGTACAGCAGGAGCAGGCCGGCCAACCAGGGCAGCGGCGTGCGCAGCGGACTCGACCCACCACGCCGGAGCCGTCCGGGCCGGCCCCTGGCGAAGGCCCGGCCCGGACGGCTCCGGTTGGTGGGGATGGGGTTACTTGGCGCCAAGAACACCCTGCAAGGTCGACGGGGCACCGCTACCGGTGACCTTGATCGTCTGGAGTCGCAGGCCGTGCTTGCGCAGCAGGGCGAGGCCGTCGCTGCCAAGCAGGTAGTTCACGAAGCTGATCGCGGCCGGCGAGTTCGGCGCCTTGTTCAGCACCGAGACCGTGTAGGTGGCCTCCAGTTTCACGCTGCCGAGGGTGACCGTCGGGATCTTCGCGTCGGTGGCCTCGCTGGAGTAGAAGAATCCGGCGTCGAGCTGACCGGCCGACAACCGGCCGACCAGCTGCTCCTCCGGGAAGACCTGCGCGGTGGTGACCGGAAGGTTCTCCATTGCCAGTGCCTTGGCGCCGAGCTTGCCCTTCGGGTCCAGCTTCGGGTCGGTGCTGCCCAGCAGGAAGCCCGGCTCGGTGACCACCTGCTGCCACGGCTTGGTCCTGATGTCGTTGGCGAATTTGCTGTTCGGGTTGTAGCCGAGCACGAGCGGGGCGGTCGCGAAGGTGGCGTACCAGGACTCCCAGTCGCCGTTGGCGCTGCCCATCAGGCCGGCGTTGTCGTCGGTGCTGGCGCTGATGAACACGTCAGCGGGCTTGATCTTGCCCTTGATGTCGCTGACCAGCTCGGACGACCCGGCCGGGGTACCCTCGAACTGGACCCCGCTGGACTGGGTGTAGTCCGGGCCGAGGTCCTTCTCCATCACGTTCTCCAGCGAGGCCGCGTACAGCACCTGGACCTTGCCCGAGGGCTTGGCCGGGCCCGAGGTCGGGCTGCTTGCGCTGGTGCCCGACCCTCCGCACCCGGCGAGCAGGGCCGCACCGGCGACGAGCACCACGGCGAGTTTCTTCACGATCGGCCTCCTGGCGTTTCGATGACGACATGGGTGGATTTGACGACCGCGACGGCGAGCACGCCGGGAGCGAGCCCGAGTTCGCGCACCGCCTCGCTACTCATCAGGGACACCACGCGATGTGGCCCGCACTGCATCTCCACCTGCGCCATCACCTTGTCGGTGATCACCTCGGTGACCAGGCCGACGAACTGGTTGCGCGCCGAGCGGCCGACCCCGGTCGGGTCGGCGATCTCGTTGGCCTGCGCCTTGGCGAAACGCGCCAGATCGGCGCCCTCGACGACCTTGCGCCC
>CAJCJE010000052.1 GCA_903970565.1 Candidatus Melainabacteria bacterium
GGGCAGGCTCGGCGGCCAGGATCGGGGCGTAGGCGTCTAGCAGCGGCGCCAGCGGCGACAAGACGGGCAGGTAGTACACGTGCAGCAGTCGCCGGCCCACCGGCCAGAGCCGCTCCGGGCGGAAGTAGTTCTTCACGAATCCTCGCTGGGCAGCCGGGGAAACGACGGCGAGTCGTACCAGCCGTGGGTGCGCCAACGGCTGACCACGGTGAGCAGGTCGGCGATCCGATCGACGTACGCGGCGTCGTGAACCCGGGCCAGCGCACCCGCCGCGTGCAGCCGCAGCCGCTCACCCTGGCCGTCCCGATCACTCTCGCGCAGCTGCTCGACGATGTTGCTCCAGGACCCGCGGACCCGGCCCTCAGGCCAGGCCAGGTGCCCAGGAGCCAGCTCCAGCAACTCAGGATCCGACAAGGCCGCCAGCGCGCGGTCCAACTCGATGCGATGCACCTCGAACTCGACCCGCGCCGCCGGTGCGGCGTCGGCGTATTGCGCCAGACCCGCAGCGTAGAGAGCGAGGCCCAGCACGGTCACCACCGCCAGGTCAACCGGCGCGCCCGTGTCCTGCCCGGCTGCGGTGTGCTCGGCGACGACAGCTGCTGCTGTGTCCATGCACTCGCCGAATGGTGCCCGTCCGGACCTGCTCCGCAGCGCCTCCTCGAAATCCGCCTGTAACCAGACCTCGTCATCCGCGATGGCGGGCAGGTCGTCGGGATCGCGTGCGGCGGCAAGGTCATCGGCCATGCCTGGCACCGTAGCGCGGAACCCGCGGACAGGCTCGCACTGATCAAGCATTGGCGGTTGTTGTACTTGCAGGGCTGCCATGCGGGATGACTCAACGTCAGACGGTCGGCGTCTGGGAAACATCCCGGACGCCGACGGGGGAAGCGCCCGCAGCAATAAAACTTGGTGAGGCTTCGGTAAAGTGCCCTGGCTGGATTCGCTCGACCGGCTGGCGCGGACACTGAACAAGACAATCGACGGGGTGCCCTGGCTTTCCTGCCTCCTCGCCCACGTCATTCCAGCGGTTCATGTCTGACGCCCGCGATTCACCGCGATCTAGGTGAAGGCGGCCTCCAGAAGGACATCCCGGTCGACAAGTGGCAAGCTAAGAACTTATGACCGAAACTACCGGCGGACTATCGGAGTCCTTGCTCGCGCATGAGCGCCGTGAATGGTGGAGGGGTCTGCGAGTCGTCGCCATCGCGTTTGGCCTGTTGATCGCGCTCTGCGCCCTGGTCATGTTCCTGCTGGGCCCGGTCACGTGGTGGGCTGCGGCGAGCGACGGCAGCAGCCACCTCGCCGACCAGCAACGCGCTACCGACATCAACAACATCCGGTGGAATATCGTGCGCTTGGTGGTCTACGCGGCCGGCGCAACTGCGGTTTACGTCGTGTTTGCTGTCGCCGTGCCACGCGTACGGGCAGGCAGCGGTTTCTTGACACGGCGACGGCCGACCAACCGCAAAGATCCAACAGCGTAACCCGAGGGATGCGAGGCGAGCCGGCATGCGAACCGAGGCGTACACGATCACCGCGATCGACCCTGCTGGCACCGTGGTGCGCGAACAGCGCCAGCACTGGGACGACCACCAGAGCACGGTGGCTGACCTCCGCAACCGCGGGTACCTGACGCGGTCCGTGGTGACGGTGACGTACCGGCTTGGTCCGTGGTTCACGTTCACACGAAAAGGTGTGGTGCTCGCGGAACCGATCTCGAACAGCCGCGAGCGCGAGGCGCGCAGGTGGCGGCGTAGAACGTTGACCTGGACACCGGCCCGACGTCAGTCGCGTCGAGAATAGGCCAGAACACGGCAAGTGACTCGTGGCGCTGATGGATCCGACGGAATGCGAACTGTGCTCAGCCAGGGAAGGGGTCTGTTCACGATGTGGCGGCCGAAAGATATCGGGCGGTTTTTCACAACCAAAACCTCGTCATCATCGGCCACACCGGGGCCGCCACAGACCACGGTGCCGCCGGAACTCGACAGTGAATTCCGGGCTTTTTGGAAGCAGCTTGGGTGGCCCGACGGTAAACCGCCTGCGAACATGATCAACAGCAATGACGACTGGCGTCGCGTGCACTTCAGTCCGGCAGGACTCGGTGGTGAGGAACGGGTTCGGGCACAGGCATGGTGTCGATGGCTCTGGGAGCAGGGGTGGGCAGACACAAGGCACGAGGATGGCAACCCGGAGGAAGGCGTGTGGATGGCGTTGCCCAGGAAATGGGCGAACAAACTTTTCGTTGCGCGCGTCGGGTCGACCCGCGTGTTTTCCGCCGCTGTTCCCTGGCAGAGGAACCTCAAGGCTATGGAGCAACTGCCGTCGCCGGAGCAGCAGCGTGCGTGGCTTGCTCGGACGGCCGATCAAGCGGAGTCGTGTCCCAGCAAGGAGTTCCTGCTGCGCCACTATGCCCAGCCACGTCATCCTCAGCGCTGATACGGATGACGGCGGGGCGGCGGGGCTCGGCACGTGTGCCGTCAGGCGAGCGTCGCCGTCGATCGCGCCAGCCACGGGCTCGGGTACATCCAGACTCCAGCACCATCGCATTGCCACCGGCGCGGCCGAGCGTGGTTGGTGGTCAACGGCGGCGGTTGGACCCCCACCAGGGCAGCAGCGGTGGCAGGTCGGTCAAGCCGGGATCCGGTGGTAGCGGTGTTGCGCCGTCGTCACCGTCCCAGCGCCGACCATATTGGTCCGGAAGGCTTCCCCATCCCCAATACGGCACCGGACAATCCGGTTCGATGCCGACCTGTTCATCTGGGTCAATGCGCCGCTCGCCCACGGTACACAGGTGGACCCAGTTGTCGCCCAGGTCGAAGGTATATAAGAACTGTTCGTCGGGTCGGAGCGTGCTGAGGGTAAGCGTGCGGCCGTCGAGCAGCTCGGTGTCGTCGCCGTCCTCCCAGTCCGGCCGGCCGATGCGCCGGTCATCGGAGAACTCAAACTGGTGCAGGTGACTGCGATCCCAGCGGGCAAACGCGTCGTCTATGGCGGTGGCGAATTGCGCGAATGTGTGGCGGCGGCTGGCCGCGAAGATCCGACCCGGCCGCGGCCAGAGATCTCGCCCGCCTCCGCCGATAAGGTCCACGCGGATGGACAGCCAGGTTCGGCTCACGAATGGCGCCTCTCGTCGTCGCGTGGCGGATATACCGGCAGAGATCAACAACCCGTATATCGGCAATCGCGTGTCATCATTGCGGAAATCCTGACGAATCGCGACACTCGCGGCCAGCTGTCGAGCAGTCCCAACGCAACGCCGAGTCTCGCGTCGTCAACGTCATGGCATCACATTCGGTACCCGCAGGGTGCTCTTCGCGTGATGCAGCGCGGTTGACGGGGTATTCGACGGCGTGCGGGTCAGCCGTTGACCTTGATGGGGCGGGCTGGCCGGAATTCTCCCGAGATCGGAAGAGC
>CAJCJE010000053.1 GCA_903970565.1 Candidatus Melainabacteria bacterium
CGGGGAACGGTTACGCCGACTAGTGGGTGAATCCTCAGCTGGACGAACCCGTTCGACACTGTGGGGACCGGCATCCGAAAACAGTCCTTCATGGACTTTCGATCCCGCTCGCCGGCACATCGGGGAGAACGCGACCGACGTCGATGTCGACCACGTACCGTCCTCATCGGACGGACGCAACCACCTCTACCCGAGTCGTGAGGATCGAACCGCCGCGCTGTCCGAGGGCGGCGCATCGATCACGGCAACACCGCTGGTGCCATCCCTACGATCAGCGCACGAAGTCGACGAGGACCTTCGGCGGCCAGGACTCGCCGGCCAGCAGGCCGGCGGTGAAGGCACGCGACACCAGCGCGGCCCGGTTGGGGACGTCGAACCGGCGCAGCATCGAACCGATGTGGTATTCGACGCCCTGTCGGCTGAGCCGGAGCTTGGTGGCGATCTCGGCGTTGGACTCGCCGGCGGCCACGTGTTCGAGGACGCGCGCCGACAGTTCGGCCAGCGTCTTCTCCCTGGCGACCTCGTGTTCACCGATCTGCTGGGCGGGTTCGGTCTTGAGCAGGACCGTCATGCCGGGCTCGTCGGCGAACTTGTTCGCACCGACGACACAGGTCAGTTCGCTCTCGAACACCGAGACGCCGGGGCGCACGGCCACGACCCGCTCGGCGAACCAGGTACGTCGTCCCTCGGCGAGGTGTCCGAACTGGAAGCGCAGACGCGAGTGCACCTTCGCGTGCAGGAACTCGTAGACGCTGTGTCCGTACAGGTCGTCACCCCGGCACGTACTGAACTGCCGGCGGAAGTACTCGTTGGCCCGCAGCACGTGCAGATTCCAGTCCAGCCGGGCCATGCACAGGCCGGCACGTTCAGCCAGTGATCCCAGGAAGTCCGCAGAGTCGTCGACCAGGGTCGTCGGCCGAACCGGGCGTACGGACATAGGGCTCGTCTTCGTCGCGCCGTTCACAACACCTGTCCTCTCCGAATCACATTGACAAGCAGGTTAATCAGCGAATATTCGACGCACCAGCAGGCTCTGCGCCATTCCGAGATAACCGCTTGACTATGAGAAAGACCGTATTGGCGACCCGACCGGCGGGCAATAGCGTACGCCGTAGCGGTACTAACACTGTGGGCTACGAGGTAACCGTGCGGCCTAAGGTAGATTACCGTCCGTGTCCGTACGGGCCCAATTGGACTAATCGCATTAGGCTTAACGGTCGCCGTCGACCGAAGGAAAGGCGATATCGGCGAGGTTCGGTCCGCAAGAACGACCCCACCAACCCCCCTCACCCGGGGCTCCCACCGCAATGTTAAAAACCAGTAGCGCGTTTTACAAGAATTCAACAAGACTAGCTATTTTGGGATGCACACCTGTGCATCCCGCCGACCGCACGACCCAATTTCGAGTCACAGTGACATAAACAACGCCGAACCGACCCTGAACTAGTAAAAAACCTAACTCACAACGACTATAAGGAATGTAGGCTCCGACGGCAAGAGTGTCGAATAGCCCCGTCGGTCAGCCGGCGCGGAAGCCCTGCGTGTCGGCACCGGGCGGCTCGTCGGTGTTCGTACCGGCCGCCGACATGGCCGCCGCCAGGTCGGCCCGCCCCTGGACACCCAGTTTGCGGTAGGAATTCGTGAGGTGCTTCTCCACCGCCCGCGAGCCGACCGCCAGCTCGTCGGCGATCTCCTTGTTGCGAAGCCCCCGCACCGCCAGCTGTACGACCCTGCGCTCGGTGGCGGTCAGGCTCGCCAGCCGGTCCTGGCGCAACCACGGCATCCGGCCGCCGAGCGCCGTGCTGGCCCGCTCGACCAGCCAGCTCGCGCCGGAGGCCGCCGCGCGCCGCGCGCCCGCCCGCAGGTGTACCGCGGCGGAGGAGTCGTCGATCTCCTGGAGCCTGCGGCCCAGCAGCACTTCGGCCTTGGCCAGTTCGAGCTGGTTGATCGACGTGCCGAGCACCTCGACGGCCTCGCGCAGCAGCGTCACCGAGTGCCTGCCACTGGTGAGCGCGCCGCGTAGCCGCAGGGCGTGGCCGATCGGGCCGGGAGCGCCCCATGACCGCACCAGCTCCAGGTTCTCCTCGCTGAGCTGGTCGGCCTGGCGGGTGTTGCCCAGGCGCGCGTGCAGCGTCACCAGGCTCGCCCGCCACGAGAACAGCGCCGAGTTGATCCAGCCCATGCGATCCAGGTGCCGGCCCAGATCGCTGAAGTGCTCCACGGCGGCCGACAGGTTGCCGTGGACGGTGGCGACCGAACCGCGCAACAGCCAGAGCAGGGTCGTGAGCTGGTAGGTCTCCGCGTCGGGCAGGCAGTAGGCCAGCGCCTGCTCGGCCAGCGCGGGCTCCCGCAGCTCGACCCCGACCGAGCAGATCGTGATGGCGCAGTTCGCGATGACCTCAAGCCAGTCCGGGTCGGCCAGCGCCAGGGTCTCCAACGCCAGGTCCCGCGCCTGCGGCAGGCGCCCGAGGCAGGACAGCAGCACGGCCTGCCTGGCCCGGATCAGTGCCTGGGACAGCACGGCGTTGCGCCGCTGGGCGTCCTCGGCCGCCGCGTTGAGCCAGGAGTCGAGCGACTCCACCGACTCCGCGGTCATCAGGGTGGTGACCACGACCGGCAGCGCCGAGTAGAGCTGCGCGCCCGAGCCGGGTTCCCGTTCGAGGATGCGTTTGCCGAGCTGGCCGACGGTGTCGCGGTCGATCCGTTCGGTCAGCGTTCCGGCGTAGAGCAGCACCGCGCACAGTTCGCGTTCGGCCGGGGTCTCCAGCGACGGGTTCGACCCCAGCGCGCGGAAGCGCTCGACGGCGGCCGCGAGCTGGGCCGGGTCCTCCTGGCCCGCGAGGCGCAGGCGCGCCTCCAGTCGCAGCGCCATCTCCCGGTCCACGCCACTGAGCTGGTCGGGATCGCCGAGGTCCTCCGCGATCCGCCTGGCCATCTCCAGTCCGGGGGAACCGGCCGGCCCCAGCAGGGTCGGCGTGAGACACAACGTGGACGCGCGTTCCGACATCGACCGCAGCAACGGCAGGGCCTGGTGGGCGTGCCGGATCGAGGACTCCATGTCGTGCCCGCGCTCGACGGCGGCGAGGTCGGCCAGCAGCCTGCCCCGGTCCTCGCCGTCGGGCGAGGAGTCGAGCAGGGCCCTGCGCAGGTAGCGCACCGCGGTGGTGGTCGCTCCCCTGTTCAGGGCGGCACCGGCGGCGGCGCGCAGGATCTCCACCGCCCAGTCGGCGGCCCGCGAGGTCGTCGCGACCAGGTGGCCGGCGACCTGCTCCACCGAACCACCGTGGCGGTAGAGGACGACGGCGGCCCGCAGGTCGAGCTGTTCCCTGCTCGCCACCGTCATCGAGTCGTGGACCGCCTGCCGCGCCATCGGGACGGCGAACGCCGGCACGGGCCCCTCGGCGAGCAGGCCGAGCGCGCGCAGCGCACGGGCCGCCTCCCCCATGTCGACCTCGTCGAGTGCGGCCAGCCGCCGCAGCACCTCCGGGTCGGGTGGCGCCTCCAGCACCGCCAGCGCCCTGGCCAGGGCG
>CAJCJE010000054.1 GCA_903970565.1 Candidatus Melainabacteria bacterium
GGGCGTACTGCTGGCCACCGTTGGAGTCCCAGGTCGCCTGGTTGAACTGGAGACCGCCGTAGTAGCCGTTGCCGGTGTTGATGCTCCAGTTGCCACCGGACTCGCACTGGGCGATCGTGTTCCAGATCGCGTCGCCGGGCAGCGGCTGGGTGCCGATGTGCTCGACCTCGGTGACCGGCTGGGTGGTGACGTTGAGGGAGAGCTGGACCTTGGCGGTCTGCCTGCCGTTGACCGAGGTGATCCGGTAGGTGATCTGCTCGCTGCCGTTGACACCGGGCGTGGTGATCTGCGTGGTGCCTTCGTTCATCGTCGGATCTTGGATCTGCTGCACCTGGAACGGCACGCTCTGGGTGATCGAGACCACCTGCGTGCCGGTGCGGCTGATGAAGATCTGCATCCCGGCGGTGATCTGGTCGTTGAGACCGGGGTTCACCGAGTCCTGGGCGCCGATGCTGATGTGGTTGTCGGCGAGCATCTGGCCGACGGTGGTGTCGGTGGTGGTGATGGTCAGCGCGGCGGCGGCGCCGTCGACCACGGTGACCGACTTCGGGGTCCGCACCGAGACGCTCATGCCATTGAGCGGCAGGGCGGCACTGGCGGAGGCGGACATCCAGGCGCCCTTGGTGTTGACGCCCATCTCGTTGATCGGGCCGACAGCGTGGTGGCGCGGGTCCAGTGGTCGGTCTCGACACCGTCGACGGTCAGCTTGAGCAGCCGGCCCCGTTGCAACATGATCGTGCCGCCGTCGGCGACCGACGAGTTCGGGGACGGACTGACGGCGTCGTGCGCGCCGAGGGTGATGCCGTCGTCCTTCAGTACCTGGCTGACCGTGCTGGAGTAGGTGCGGACGTGCTGGTTCATGCCGTCGACGTCGACGGTGACGTCCTTGTCCATCGCCATCGCCATCGCGCTGCCGCCGGTGGCGGAGAGCAGGATCGCGGCGATGGTGGCCTTGAGGAACCGCTTCTTCCAGCGCTTGCCGGCCGTGTCGACCAGCTGCCGCATCGGCTCCGGCTCGTCGCCGGTCAGCTCCGCGACCCTGGCCCGACGGTCCTCCTCGGCGAGCAGCTCCTCGAGCTCCTCGTCGATCCTCGGGATCAGCGTGGTCTCCGCGTGGAGCATCGACATCAGCTCGTCGACGTTCAGGTTCGCGGTGCGCAGCAGCTCATCGGCGTCCGGGCCGAGAACTTCCAGGACTTCCTGGGTGGTGATGCCGTAGGGCCCGGCGGCGGCCGTTCGCTCCCGCACGGCGGTACCCGTCCCGGACACCGGCGCCATGCGCGGCAGGCTCGGGTGCTGAGGACGGCTGTCCCGCGGCCCCTGCGGGCGCGCCACGGGCTGGAAGCCCGGCACGCTCGGGTGGAACCAGTCGACTTCGCCGGACATGGTGCCAGCGGCAATGCCCGACGTGCCGCCGGTCGTGTTCCCGGCCAGCACACCGGTCGCACCGGTGGATCTGGTTGAGCTACTGCGGGTAGTGCGATAGTCACCGCTCGCGGTCACAGGGCCGATACCTCCAGACGCGGTCCGCGCAGGTCCTCTCGGATCGAACACATCGACGTTGATGTCCTCGAACCGACCTCCCTCAGCGCGAAACTCGTGATGTGGTGCTCCAGCTCCCGTAGCAAGCGCGTACCCAAACACCATTCGGCGTTAGGCCCCGACACACGCAATCCTGACTGCTTCGGGTGTGCCCTCGGGGTTTCCCCCTAGGGCATCGATCACGGGACCGTAACGGACTCTGGGGGGTTGCGCAAACACCTCCGCGAAATTCCGTGTCACTCATCACACTACCGAGTGAGAGCAATTCACCACCGCGCGGGTCAACTTTGCTCCGAATGGCCTAGACCAAAAATCCGCTCGGAGTTGCGTTCGACGGTCCTCGCCAACTCGCCGACGCTCACCCCGCGTAGTTCTGCCAGATAGCGAACCGTGTAGGCGACGCAGTACGGCTCGTTCGGACGGCCTCGGTAAGGATGTGGCGTCAGGAACGGCGCATCCGTCTCGACGAGCAACTGTTGCGCCGGGACGATCCGCGCGGCCTCCTGCAACGGCAGCGAGTTGCGGAAGGTCACCGGGCCGGCGAAGGACAGCACGTAGCCCTTCTCGACGCAGCGACCGGCCAACTCGGCATCCCCGGAGAAGCAGTGGAAAATCACCGTCTCCGGCGCGCCCTCATCATCCAAAATGGACAGTACGTCCTCGTGCGCGTCCCGGTCGTGGATCATCAGCGGCTTGCCGACCTGCTTGGCAAGCCCGATGTGCCAACGGAAAGCGGCCTGCTGGGCCTCGGGCGGCGAGTAGTCCCAGTAATAGTCCAAACCGGTCTCACCGATGGCGACCACGCGCGGCTGACGAGCCAGTTCCTTGAGCGCGTGCCGGGCGGAGTCGGTGAATTTCGCCGTCCTGGTCGGATGCACCGCGACGGCGGCGAACACTCGATCGTCCCAAGTGGCCGCCTGCGCCACCCAGCGCGCCGAGGAGATGTCGTCGGCGACGGTGACCACCCGGCGCACCCCGACCCGTTCGGCCCGATCCACCATGTCGCGCACTGATTCCGGGTCCTTGGCACCGCAGGCGTCCAGGTGGGTGTGCGCGTCCACCACCGGCGCCGGAAGAGGCTCCGGCACCGGTGGCGGCTCGCGCCGGCTATCGCCCTTTTTGCCGTTCTTCTCACCGGCGCCGTCGCCGCCGGTACCGCTGTCGTTGTTCGGCACCTATGCCGTCACCTGTTTCTCACGCCTCGACGGGCGCGAATTCCGGACCGGTCTCGCCGATTTTCGGGTCGAGCTTGGTGAACAGCGGCGTCGGCTTCTCCAGCGGCCGGCCGACCTCGATCGGGTGAGATTTCCACCGCGCCTGCTCGGCGGCGTAGTCCCCGGTGATGATCGGGTACTCGCGGCCGGCGAGGTCGAGGTCCTCGACCTCGCGCAGCTCCGGCTGGGCGGCCCAGACCCCGGTGCCGCCCAGGGCCCCGTGCACGGCCTGCGCCGAGTGCGGCAGGAACGGGGTGAGCAGCGTGTTCACGTCCGACACCACCTGCAACGCGGTGTGCAGGATGGTGTCGCGCCGCTCCGGGTCGTCCTTGCGTTTCCACGGCTCCTGGTCGGAGAGGTACTTGTTGGCCGCCGAGGCCACCCGCATCGCCTCCCCGATCCCGGCCCGGAACCGGGAGTGCGCGAGGTGATCGCCCACGGTGTCGAAGGCCTTGGCCGACAGCGCCTTCAGCTCCGCGTCGGCGGCCTCCGGCCGGGTCGGATTGGGTACCGCGCCGACGTTCTTGTGCGCCATCGACACCGACCGGTTGACCAGGTTGCCCCACTCGTTGGCCAGCTCGAAGTTCACCCGGCGGACGAACTCGTCCCAGGTGAAGTCGACGTCCTGGGTTTCCGGGCCGGCCGAGGAGATGAAGTAGCGCAGGCTGTCCGGCCCGAATTCCTTCAGGAAGTCGCGCACGTAGATCACGGTGCCGCGGGAGGTGGAGAACTTCGACCCGCTCATCTTCAGGAACTCGCTGGAGGCGATCTCGCTCGGCAGGTTCAGCGTGCCGTAGGGACCGGGCGTGCCGCCCTTGTCACCGGCACCGTTGTGGCCGAGCAGCAGGGCGGGCCAGATCTGGGCGTGGAAGGTGATGTTGTCCTTGCCCATGAAGTAGACCGCCTGCGCGGCCGGGTCCTGCCAGTAGCGCTGCCAGGCGTCCGGGTCACCGGAGCGGCGGG
>CAJCJE010000055.1 GCA_903970565.1 Candidatus Melainabacteria bacterium
CGCCCTCGCCGCCGCGCTGGCACGGGAACTGCCCACCTACATGCTGCCGCAACGTATCGAGGTACTCGGGCAGTTGCCGCGATCGGTCAACGGCAAGTTCGACCGGGTCGAGCTGCGCCGGGCGATGCTGGAACCCCCGGCACCGACCCCGACCCCGGCCGAACCGGTGCGCCGCGACATGCCGGTCCCGAGCGTGGCCGTCGCGACGACGGCAGGCAGCAGATGACCGGAACAACCTGTCACCGCAGGCATCGACCAGCAACCCTCGTGACATGCGACATTGGTCGGAGAGCTCACGCGATCCGGGATATTTGGTCGATCCCGGCGTTACCGAAGGAGCCACTGTGCTAGAAGCAATCGACCTCACCAAACGATACGACGAAGTGCACGCGCTGGACGGCTTCAGCCTCCAGGTCGCGGCCGGCGAGATCGTCGGCCTGGTCGGCCACAACGGTGCCGGCAAGACCACCTTCGTCGACATGGTGTCCGGGCTGCTGCAACCGGACAGCGGCGAGGTGCTCATCAACGGCCGTCCGCCGACGCAGACCAGGGGCGAGATCGGCATCTCGCCGCAGCACATCGCGCTGTACCGGCCGCTGACCGTGCGCGAGCACCTGAGCCTCTACGGTCGCCTGGCCGGACTGCGCGGGGCCGCGCTGCGCAACGAGATCGAGGACCTGGCCATCGCGCTGCAACTCACCGGGTTCCTCGACCGCAGGGCCGGTCTGCTCTCCGGCGGCCAGCAGCGGCGCACCCAGGCGGCGACCGCGCTGATCCACCGGCCGTCGCTGCTGCTGATGGACGAACCGACCGCCGGCGCCGACCCGCAGACCCGCGAGGCCCTGCTGGACGTGGTCAAGCAGCGCGCGGGCGAAGGCGCCGCGGTCGTCTACACCACCCACTACCTCAACGAGTTGGCCGATCTGCGGGCGACGATCGCGGTTGCCTCGCAGGGCAAGGTCATCGCGCGCGGCAGCAGTGCCGAACTGCTCGACGGCCTGCCCGGCGAGGTCCTGCTGACCGCCGGGGCCGACCAGGTCAGGGTGTCCACCACCGATCCCACCGCGACCCTGCTGGAACTGATCAAGAACGCGCGGCAACCGGTCGAGTCGGTTGAGCTGCGCAACCCCTCCCTCGATGACCTCTATCGCTCCCTGGCGGCCTCCGATGTCCACTGAAACCCTGCAACGGCCCAGCGATTCCCTGAACCGGATTCGCGCGTTGATCAGTTACAATGCCCTGCTCCGGCTGCGCGATCCCTCCCAGCTGATCAGCTATCTCGTGGCACCGATGGTGTTCATGGTGATGTTCCGGCCGCTCTACACCCAGGCACTGGGCTACGGCGCGGTGCAGGCGGTGACCGGCCAGCTGATGATGTTCTCGGTATTCGCCATGTCCATCGTCGGCAACGCGATCTTCGTCGAGCGGGAGTGGCGCACCTGGGACCGGCTGCGTGCCAGCCGGACGGTCCGCGCCGAACTGCTGATCGGCAAGGCGATCCCGGTGTTCGTGGTGCTGCTCATCCAGCAGACCGTGTTGATCCTGTTCGGCTGGCTCGTGGTCGGGATGAACTTCCCGCGCTCGATCCCGCTGCTGGCGTTGGCGATGTGCGTCTGGGGTTTCGCCCTGCTCGGGCTGGGTTCGCTGCTGGCGACCGTGGCGCGCAGCCGGGGCGACCTGTTCGTGGCCTGCGACGTGGGCGCGCTGCTGATCAGTTCCATCGGCGGTGCCATCCTCCCGGTGAGCCTGATGCCCGGCTGGGCGCAGGCCATCACGCGGTTCTCGCCCGGCACCTACGGTCTGGAGATGTTGCGCGCGGCCGTCCAGGGCAATGTGGCCGGCACCCTGCAACCGGCCGTGATCTGCCTGGCCATCGGCCTGGTCGCCGGCGCCTTCGCCACCTACCGGCTCGCCCACGGCTGGGGTCGCAGCCACCTGGTGTGAGGGTTTCGTTTCGACCGACGACGCACGACAAGCAACGGGTACCTCGCGGCCTCGGCCGTGGGAGTGCCCGTTTGTCGTGCGTACTGGTATCGGGAAAGACGAAAGACCGGCGGACTGACTGACACGCGATGCCGTAAAGCGTTGCGGCACAAAGCAGAAGCTCCGGTTCGGTAACGGGAAAGCCGTACCGAACCGGAGCTGTGGGTGGGGCCTGTCAGAGGAGCGGGTCCAGCGCCTTGTTGATGTAGCCGAGGGTGGTGTCCGCCTGTTCGAAGATCGCGAAATGACCGCCGACCATCGTGTTCGTCCGGAACGGGCCGACGGTCTGCTCGCGCCAGGCGAGCATTTCCTCGCTGCTGGCCCTCGGGTCGTCGGTGCTGACGATCGTGGTGATCGGGACGTCGAGCGGGGCCTGGGGCTGGCAGTGGTAGGTGTTCTTCACCATCAGGTCGGCCCGCAGCGGCGGCAGGATCAGCCGCAGCACCCTCGGATCGGTCAGGAACTGCTCCGGGGTGCCCCCGAGGCTGCGCAGCAGCGAGACGATCTGCGGATCGGTCATGCCACCGTCGGCCGCGGTCTCCTCGTCCGGGGTGACCAGCTGGGGAGCCGGGCAGCAGGAGACCAGGAAGTGCTCCGGCGGCCGGCCGCG
>CAJCJE010000056.1 GCA_903970565.1 Candidatus Melainabacteria bacterium
CGGATCGTGCAGGACGCGATGACTCGCGCGCTCCCCGCTACCGCCGCCTACCTGGCCGAGCGTGGCCTGGTCGGCACGCCGCAGGCCGCCTGAGCGACCGTTCCGATCCGAACCGGTCGTGATCCCAACTAGTCACGATCATGACCAGTCAGGGAAGTGACCAGTCAGGGAAGTGACCAGTCAAGGGAAATGACTAGTCAGGAAATGGTCGATCAGTTCCACGAAAGAACCAGAGAACCAGCCGAAGAAAAGGAAGCAGTAACCGCCATGCTGACCGTCACCCGCCCCGATTCACGAGATCGCGGCGAGCACGACGTCCAGCACCGCCACCGCACCAGCCTTGTCCAGTGGTTCGTTGCCGTTCCCGCACTTGGGCGACTGAACACAGGACGGGCAGCCGGCCGAGCATTCGCAGGAGAAGATTGCCTCCCGCGTCGCTACCAACCAAGGGATCAACGCGGCAAAGCCGCGATCGGCGAAACCGGCTCCCCCGGGATGACCGTCGTGCACGAACACCGTCGCCTCCCCGGTGTCCTCGTGCAGGGCGGTGGAAACTCCGCCGATATCCCAACGGTCACAGGTAGCGAACAGCGGTAGCAGGCCGATCGCCGCGTGCTCGGCAGCGTGCAGCGCGCCGGGAATCCGTGCCGGGGTCAGACCGGCCCCTCCCGGCGCGCTGCCGCACAACAACTCGTTGCTGATCGTGTACCAGACAGCGCGGGTGCGCAGCGTCTCCACCGGCAGGTCCAACGGGACCTGGTCGAGTACCTGTCCCGAGGGCAGTCGGCGCAGGTAACCGATCACCTGGGAGTTCACCTCGACCTCGCCGAGGCAGGTCCGCACCCCGGTGAATTCCCGCTCTCGCAGCGAGCGCACCACCGAGATGTCCACGACGTTGCGCGGTGACGTCGTCCAGTCTGGATTTTCCGCGTGCACCAACGCGATGCCGGTGTCCAGGTCCAGGTCGTCGACCAGGTATGACTCGCCCTGGTGCAGGTAGACCGCGCCGGTGTGCACCGACCAGCACGCGGACCCGCCGTCGACGGTGCCCAGCAGCCGCCCCGAGTCGGCTTCGACGACGGCGACCTGCTCGCCGCCCGAACCCCGGATGTCGACGGTGGCATGTGGCCCTTGCCGCGAGGTCCAGTACCAGCCGGTCTGCCTTCGCCGCAGCACGCCGTCGGCGACCAGGCCGTCGATGACCTCGCGGGCCGCGTCGCCGCCGAAGTCGGGCAGGCAGTCTTCGGTGAGCGGTAACTCCGCCGCCGCGCAGCACAGTTGCGGCGCGAGTACGTAGGGATTCGTCGGATCGAGCACCGTTGCCTCGATCGGCCGCTGCAACACCGCGGCCGGATGGTGCACCAGATAGGTGTCCAGCGGATCTTCCCGCGCGATGAACACCACCAGCGCGCCGCCGCCGGAGCGACCGGCCCGGCCGGCCTGTTGCCAGAAGGACGCGAGCGTGCCGGGGAAGCCGGCGACCAGCACCGCGTCCAGCCCGGTGATGTCCACGCCGAGTTCGAGTGCGTTGGTGCTGGCCACTCCCAGCAACTCGCCGGAGTCGAGTTTGCGCTCCAACGTGCGCCGATCCTCGGCCAGATAACCGGCCCGATACGCGGCGACCTGCTTGGACAGCGGTACCGACACCTCGGCCAGCAACCGCCGGGCGCCGAGCGCGGCCAGTTCCGCGCCGTGCCGGGACCGCACGAAGGCCAGTGTTCTGGCTCCCTCGACCACGAGATCGGCCAGAATCCGCGAGGTTTCCGCACCAGCCGACCGGCGCACCGGTGAACCGTTCTCGCCGACGAGCTCGGTCAGCGGTGGCTCCCACAACGCGATGGTCCGCGCACCGCGCGGCGAACCGTCCTCGGTGACCGCGGCACACGGCAGTCCGGTGAGCCGGTGTCCCAACTCGGCCGGATCGGCGACCGTGGCCGAGGCGAGGACGAAAACCGGGTTGGCGCCGTAGTGGGCGGCGATCCGGCGCAGCCGGCGCAGCAACAGCGCGACGTGCGAGCCGAAGACGCCGCGATAGGCATGGCACTCGTCGACGACCACGAACGCCAGCCGGCGCAGCAGCCGTGCCCAGCGGCCGTGGCCGGGCAGGATGCCGCGATGCAGCATGTCCGGGTTGGTGAACACCCATCGGCTGTGTGCGCGCACCCAGTCCCGCTCGGCCATCGGTGTGTCGCCGTCGAAGGTGGCCGCGCGGACCTCCTTCAGGCCGAGGCCGTTGACCGCGTTCAACTGGTCCGCGCCGAGTGCCTTGGTCGGCGCCAGGTACAGCGCGGTTGCCCTCGGATCGTCGGCCAGCGCGGAGAGCACCGGGAGTTGGTAGGCGATCGACTTGCCCGAGCCGGTACCGGTCGACACCACGACGTGCTGGCCGGACGCGGCGAGGCTCGCTGCCTCGACCTGATGCGTCCAGGGCCGCGCGACCCCGTTGCCGGCCAGCGCGCTCACCACACTCGATGCCGCCCAGTCCGGCCAGTCCGCGTGGTGCGAGTCGCGGGCCGGCAGATCCGCGACGTGGGTCAGCGGCGACTCGCCTGCGGGCACCCCGGCCAGTACCCGATCCAGCAGTCGCCGGCTCGGCTCGGCTTCCCCACGCATAGCGCGAGTCTGGCACCCGCCACCGACGATGTTCCCGGCCCCAGGCGCCGGGGCCGCCGCAACGGAGCGTCGAATGGACCAGGCACCACACATTCCCCATATTTGGGATGATTCGATCAGCTCGGCGACGGCCGTCCGAACGAGGACTGCCGGACCGGCGCGGCAGGTGACCCGGTCCGGGTGGTCAACTTGAGGCCTAATCGTGACGGAGCCCCAGCGATCCGGTTAAACGGTCTTTCCAGACTTTCCGACCATAAAACTGCGTCACCCGGAATTGTGACAGCTTTCACACCGATGTCATTGTGCGTGATGACGATCGGCCTCGCCGGACGCGATGTGCGGGGTGTCCCACCTTCCGTATCGATCAAGTAATCGATCAAGCGGATCGCTGAATGGTAACGGAATGTACACGGAGCCGGACAGGTCACCGCAACGATTCCGCAGACCAATAGACTCCGCCCCCATTGCACCCCAGTTTGCGGTGCCCACCTAGCGTCATGGCCGGCTGTGTTACCGGCCAGAAACGTGAACACCGGCAATAACCACCAGGAGGACGGATGTCCCGGCCTTACCTCGCGGACGGCCTTGCGCTGACCGGGGGTGATCGCGGCGTTGTCGCCGTGGTCGCCGTTATCGCCCTCGCTGCCCTGGTCGTCGGCTATGTCCTGCTCAAAGAGGTGCTGGCCGCAGGCCAGGGCACCGCGAAGATGCAGGAGATCGCCAAGGCGGTCCAAGAGGGCGCAGCGGCCTACCTCAATCGGCAGTTCCGCACGCTCGGCGTTTTCGCCGTCATCGTGTTCCTACTGCTGCTCGCGCTGCCGGCCGACTCGCTCAGCGAGCGGATCTGGCGCTCGATCTTCTTCCTGATCGGTGCGGGATTCTCCGCGACGATCGGCTACCTCGGCATGTGGCTGGCCACCCGCGCGAACGTGCGCGTCGCGGCGGCGGCCAACAGCGAGGGCCGGGAGAAGGCCATGCGGATCGGCTTCCGCACCGGTGGCGTCGTCGGCATGATGACCGTCGGACTCGGCCTGTTCGGCGCCGCGCTCGTGGTCTTCTCCTTCGCCGGTGAAGCCCCGAAGGTGCTGGAGGGCTTCGGCTTCGGCGCCGCGCTGCTCGCGATGTTCATGCGGGTCGGCGGCGGCATCTTCACCAAGGCCGCCGACGTCGGCGCCGACCTGGTCGGCAAGGTCGAGCAGAACATCCCCGAGGACGACCCGCGCAACGCGGCCACCATCGCCGACAACGTCGGTGACAACGTGGGTGACTGCGCCGGTATGGCCGCCGACCTGTTCGAGTCCTACTCGGTGACCCTGGTCGCCGCGCTGATCCTGGGTATCGCCGCGTTCGGCGTCCAGGGCCTGCTGTACCCGCTGATCGTGCCGGCTCTCGGCGTGGTCACCGCGGTCATCGGTGTCTACATCACCAAGGCGCGGACCGGCGAGAACGGCCTGTCGGCGATCAACCGCTCCTTCTACATCTCGGCGGTCATCTCGGCGGTGCTGTGCACCATCGCGGCGTTCGTGTACCTGCCGGGCTCGTTCAACCAGCTGACCGGGCTCGACTCGGCCGCGGCCTCCGTGTCCGGCAGTCCGGCGATCATCGCGGCCATCGCGGTGATCATCGGTATCGTGCTGGCCGGCGTCATCCTCAAGCTCACCGGTTACTTCACCGGCACCGAGCACAAGCCGGTCAAGAACGTGGGCCAGACCTCGCTGACCGGCGCGGCCACCGTGATCCTGTCCGGTATCTCGATCGGCTTCGAGTCCGCCGTCTACACCGCGATCGTGATCGGTGCCGCCGTCTACGGCGCCTTCCTGCTGTCCGGTTCGGTCTCCGTCGCGCTGTTCGCGGTCGCTCTGGCCGGTACCGGCCTGCTCACCACGGTCGGCGTGATCGTGGCGATGGACACCTTCGGCCCGGTCAGCGACAACGCCCAGGGCATCGCGGAGATGTCCGGCGACATCACCGAAGAGGGCGGCAAGATCCTGACCGACCTCGACGCCGTCGGCAACACCACCAAGGCGATCACCAAGGGCATCGCCATCGCCACCGCGGTGCTCGCCGCGACGGCACTGTTCGGCTCCTACATCAACGCGATCACCGGAGCACTGGCCAACACCGCGAAGACGGCGGGCGAACTCGCCGACGCCGGCTTCGGCGCGAATGCCGAGCGCTCCTTCATCGGCCTGGTGTTCAGTCCGAACGTGCTGGTCGGCGTCGTACTCGGCGCGGCAGTGGTGTTCATGTTCTCCGGTCTCGCGGTCAACGCGGTGTCCCGTTCGGCCGGCGCGGTCGTCTACGAGGTCCGCCGCCAGTTCCGCGAGTTCCCCGGCATCATGGACGGCACGCAGCGTCCGGAGTACGGCAAGGTCGTGGACATCTGCACCAGGGACGCGCTGCGTGAACTGGCCCCTCCCGGCCTGCTCGCGGTGTTCGCCCCGATCGCGGTCGGCTTCGGTCTCGGCGTCGGCCCGCTGGCCGGCTACCTGGCCGGTGCGATCGCCTGCGGCACCCTGATGGCGATCTTCCTGGCCAACTCCGGTGGTGCCTGGGACAACGCCAAGAAGCTGGTCGAGGACGGCAACCACGGCGGCAAGGGCTCGCCGGCGCACGAGGCCACCATCATCGGTGACACCGTCGGTGACCCGTTCAAGGACACCGCCGGCCCGGCGATCAACCCGCTGATCAAGGTGATGAACCTGGTGTCGGTGCTGATCGCGCCGGCCATCGTCACCTTCTCGGTGGGTGCGGACACCTCCACCGCGGTGCGGATCATCATCGCGCTGGTCGCCCTGGCGGTCATCGTGGTGGCCATCGTGATGTCCAAGCGGCGGCCCACCGCCATCGAGGACACCCCGGCCGAGAACAACAACGAGCCGATCTCCAACGGCGCGTCGTAATGCCCTGATCGGGTAGCACCGCAGTTGGGCCCGGCTCCGACCTTGTTCGGGGCCGGGCCCAACCGCGTGCCGGGAAAGATCCGGTAGCCGCGCCGAGTCGGTCCTAACCGGCCATTGGAGTGAAAGGTATATTTCGTTCATCGGCCGGTCCGAACCTGGCCGAGCACGTAGTGTTGGCCAGGAACCCGCAGGCCGACGCGGCCGTTAGGGTGAAAAAGTTCGAGCCGAGTGTGACGTTCGCCAAATCAGCGAATCACCCCGTATCCGCACGCCGATGGGCAGGATGCGGCTCTGACCAGCCACGCCCGAGCCGGGTGCGGTCAAGGATCGGACAGGTACCTGGGCGCCGCACGGTGGCGAGATCGGTGCACACTGGCGAGCCGGAGTGTTGGTAGGAGAGGACAGGGGCAGCGTGGCAGGGTCGGCAAGAGCACGGAAGAGCGCGGACGGGACGAACGGGTCCGTCCGTCGGCTGGTCATTGTCGAGTCACCGACCAAAGCCGACAAGATCGCGCCCTACCTCGGCCGCAACTACGTGGTGCTCTCCTCCCGTGGCCACATCAGGGACCTGCCGCGCAAGGCCGCCGAGGTGCCGGCCAAGTACAAGGGCGAGGCCTGGTCCAACCTCGGCGTCAACGTCGACAACGACTTCGAGCCGATCTACATCGTCACGCCGGACAAGAAGGCAACGGTCACCGAGCTGAAAGAGGCCCTCAAGGGCGTCGACGAGCTGTACCTCGCGACAGACGGTGACCGCGAGGGCGAGGCCATCGCCTGGCACCTGCTGGAGACGCTCAAGCCCAAGGTCCCGGTCCGCCGGATGGTCTTCCACGAGATCACCGAGCCGGCCATCCTGGCTGCCGCGCAGGACCCCCGCGAACTGGACACCGACCTGGTCGAGGCCTACGAAACCCGACGCATCCTGGACCGGCTCTACGGCTACGAGGTTTCCCCCGTGCTGTGGAAGAAGGTCATGCCCAAGCTCTCCGCGGGCCGGGTCCAGTCGGTGGCCACCCGGATCGTGGTGGAGCGCGAGCGGGAGCGGATGAGGTTCGTCCCCGCCTCCTACTGGGACATCGCCGCGACCCTCGACGCCGGCGCGGACGCGGCCCCCCGCTCCTTCGGCGCCCGGCTGACCGCCGTGGACGGCGTTCGCCTGGCCACCGGCCGCGACTACGGGCAGGACGGCCAGCTCAAGGCCGCCAGCAGGGACGGCAAGAACGCGGTCCAGGTGCTGGCCGAGGCCGACGCGCGCCGGCTGGCCGAGGGCCTGACCGGTGCCTCGCTGGCCGTGGCCAGCGTCGAGGAGAAGCCCTACACCCGTAAGCCGTACGCGCCGTTCATCACCTCCTCGCTCCAGCAGGAGGCCGGGCGCAAGCTGCGTTTCACCGCCGACCGGACGATGCGCCTGGCCCAGCGGCTCTACGAAAACGGCTATATCACCTATATGCGTACCGACTCCACCACGCTGTCGGAGACCGCGCTGACGGCGGCCCGCGCGCAGGCCACCGAGCTCTACGGTGGGGAGTACGTGCCGCCGAAGCCGAGGCTGTATGACCGCAAGGTCAAGAACGCCCAGGAGGCCCACGAGGCGATCCGGCCGGCCGGCGAGGTCTTCCGCACCCCCGGCCAGGTCGCCGGCGAGCTGGCCGCCGACGAGTTCCGGCTCTACGAGCTGGTCTGGCAGCGCACCATCGCCTCGCAGATGGCCGACGCCAGGGGCACCACGATGAGCGTGCGGATCTCCGGCACCGCCGCCGGCGGCGAGGAGTGCACCTTCTCCTCCTCCGGTCGCACCATCACCTTCGCGGGCTTCCTCAAGGCCTACGTCGAGTCGGTGGACTCCGAGACCGGCGGCGAGGCGGACAACGCCGAGCGCAGGCTGCCCAACCTGGTCCGTGACCAGGCGCTGACCGCGACCGAGCTGAACCCGGACGGCCACTCCACCTCGGCCCCGGCCCGCTACACCGAGCCGAGCCTGATCAACAAGATGGAGGAGCTGGGCATCGGCCGGCCCTCCACCTACGCCAACATCATCGGCACCATCCAGGAACGCGGCTACGTGTGGAAGAAGGGTGCCGCGCTGGTGCCCTCCTGGGTCGCCTTCTCCGTGGTCGGCCTGCTCGAACAGCACTTCGGCCGGCTGGTGGACTACGACTTCACGGCCGCGATGGAGGACGCGCTGGAGCGCATCGCGGCCGGCGACGCGCACCGCAGCAACTGGCTGACCGGGTTCTACTTCGGCGCCGACTCCGCCGATGCCGGCGAGAAGGCCGACTCGATCGGCATGGACGGCCTCAAGACGCTGGTCGGCTCGGGCGTGGACAACATCGACGCCCGCGAGGTCAACTCGATCCCGCTGTTCATCGACGAGCAGATGCGCCAGATCGTGGTCCGGGTCGGCCGCTACGGCCCGTACCTGGAGCGGGAGGTCCCCGGCCCGGACGGTGACCCGGTCGCCCAGCGCGCCAACCTGCCCGACGAACTTCCGCCGGACGAGTTGAGCCTGGAGATGGCGGAGAAGCTGTTCGCCACCCCGCAGGAGGGCCGCTCGCTGGGCACCGACCCGGTCAGCGGGCACGAAATCCTCGCCAAGGAGGGCCGGTTCGGCCCGTACGTCACCGAGGTGCTGCCCGAGGACGAGAGCGTCCCGAAGACGAAGCGGCCCAAGCCGCGCACCGGCTCGCTGCTGCGCTCGATGTCCATCGAGAACGTCACCCTCGACGACGCGCTGCTGCTGTTGTCGCTGCCCAGGATAGTCGGCGCCGACCCGGCCAGTGGTGAGGAGATCACCGCGCAGAACGGCCGCTACGGCCCGTACCTGAAGAAGGGCACCGACTCCCGGTCGCTGGCCACCGAGCAGGAGATCTTCACCGTCACGCTGGAGCAGGCGCTGAAGATCTACGCGGAACCGAAGAAGCGCGGTCGCCAGGCCGCCGCCGCCGCGCCGCCGCTGCGCGAAATGGGCAACGACCCGGTCTCCGGCAAGCCGATGGTGATCAAGGACGGCCGGTTCGGTCCGTACGTCACCGACGGGGAGACCAACGCCTCGCTGCGCAAGGCCGACAGCGTGGAGGAGATCACCGACGAGCGTGCCGCCGAACTGCTCGCCGACCGCCGCGCCCGGCCGCCGGCCCCCAAGCGCACCCCGGCCAAGCGGACCCCCGCGAAGCCGAAGACACCGGCCAAGGCGAAGGTCGCGAAGGCCAAGTCCTGACCGTTCGTTCGACGCCGGCCGCCGGCCGCGATTCGTTCGGGCGACCGCACGGCGCGTGAGGTGTGCCGGTTGTCGCACCTCACGTGAACCGTCGGACCGGCGTCGCGCCGGCGTCGCACAATGGGAACGGGTCGCACAGCAGAAGAAGGTGGTCGCGTGGCCCGAGACGACATGTTCGGCTCTGATGGCTTTGCCGACACCGGCTTCGTCGGCGCGGACGGCACTCAGGGCTTCGGTCCGGACGGCACGCAGGAGCCCGGCGCGCTGCCGGCCCTCGGCGATTCACTCGGCGGCCTGGTCACCGGCCCCGCCTTCGAGCCGGGTGACTGGGTCGAGGACCAGCTGGCGTCGTCGGAACGTGACAGCGTCTACCTGACCGGTATCGCGCCCTTTCCGGATGCGCCTGACCAGCAGGAACTGCGCTCCGCGATGGACAAGGCGATGA
>CAJCJE010000057.1 GCA_903970565.1 Candidatus Melainabacteria bacterium
GAGGCGCATCGGCTCGGCGATGATGTCGCTGATCGGCATTCTCGGGTCGAGCGAGGCGATCGGGTCCTGGAAGACGACCTGGATATTGCGCCGCAAGCGCTTGCGGTCGGTGCGGTCGAGGGTGCCGACGTCCTCCCCGAACAGCTGGATGCCGCCCTGTTCGGGGGCGGCGAGTTCGAGGACCTGGAGCAGCGTGGTGGTCTTGCCGCAGCCGGACTCGCCGACCAGGCCGAGCGTCTCGCCCCGCGCGATGTCCAGGTCGATGCCGTCCACCGCGCGGACGGTGCCGACCTGCCGCCGGAAGACGCCCCTGGTGACCGGGAAGTACTTGGCCAGGCCCCGCACGGCCAGCACCAGGTCGCGCCGGTCCCTCGGCTCCTGCTCGGCCCTCGGCGGGAGATCCGGTAACTCGGTGGCGTAGACCCGCGCGGCAAGGTCGGCGACGTCGCCACCGGCCGCGCCGGCCTCAGTGAGGTCGGCGATCCGGACGCAGGCCGCCTGCCGACCGAGGTCCTCGCCGGATTCGGGCACCGGCAGCAGCGGCGGCTCCTCGGTGCGGCACTGCTCGATCACCATCGGGCAACGCGGCGCGAACGGGCAGCCGGCCGGAATGTCCACAAGGGATGGTGGACGGCCGGCGATCGGCACCAGACGACGGCGCGCACCGTCGTCAAGGCGCGGGACCGAACCGAGCAGGCCGAGCGTGTAGGGCATCCGGGGGCGGCGGTAGACCTGTTCCACCGGACCGGTTTCCACCGCGCGGCCGGCGTACATCACCATCAGCCGGTCGGCGAAGCCGGCCACGACGCCGAGGTCGTGGGTGATCAGGATGATCCCGGCGCCGGTGACCTCCCGCGCGGTCGCCAACACGTCGAGCACCTGGGCCTGCACGGTGACATCCAGCGCGGTGGTCGGCTCGTCGGCGATGATCAGGTCCGGGTCGTTGGCGATCGCGATGGCGATCACCACGCGCTGGCGCATTCCGCCGGAGAACTCGTGCGGGAACGCCCTGGCCGCGTTGGCGGCGTTGGGAATGCCGACCAGGTCGAGCAGTTCCACCGCGCGCTTGGCCGCCTCCTGCCTGGAGCGGGTCCGGTCGTGCGCGCGCAGGGCCTCGGCGATCTGGTCGCCGACGGTGTAGACCGGGGTCAGCGCGGACATCGGGTCCTGGAAGACCATCGCCACCCGGCTGCCCCGGATCGTCGACATCTCCTTGTCGGACAGGCCGATCAGCTCACGCTCGCGCAGCCGGATCGAACCGGACACCCTGGCCCGTTCCGGCAGCAGGCCCATGATGGCCAGCGAGGACACCGACTTGCCGGAGCCGGACTCGCCGACGATGCCGAGCACCTCGCCCGAGGCCAGCTGCCAGTTCAGGCCCCGCACCGCGCGCACCCGGCCGGCCTCGCTCGGGAAGCTCACCTCGAGGTCGCGCACGGTCAGCAGCGGCGCGGGCGCCGGTCCCGGCTTACCCGGCCGCTGTCGGGTTGGCTGGCTGGTCATACCGACTTTCCTGACGTGGTCGCGGCGCGGGCGGCGCGGCGTTCGGCGCGCAGCTCACGCCGGTCGGCCCGGCGCCGGCCGCGACTGGAGTTCGGATCGAAGGCATCCCGCAGGCCGTCGCCCACCAGGTTCACCGCGAGCACGGTGAGTACCAGGAAACCGGCCGGGATGAAGAACATCCAGGGGAAGGTCAGCGCGGAGTCGGTGCCGTCGGCGATCAGCGTGCCGAGCGAGACGTCCGGGGGCTGGATGCCGAAACCGAAGTAGCTCAACGAGGTCTCGGTGAGGATCGCGCTGCCGACGTTCACGGTGGCGTCCACGATCAGCAGCGAGGACATCTGCGGGAGGATGTGCTTGGTGATCACCCGCCACGGCGACAGGCCCATCAGCCGAGCGGCCCGGACGTACTCCTGTTCCTTGAGCGTGAGCGTCATGCCCCTGATGATCCGCGCGGTGATCATCCAGTTGAACGCGGCGATGAGCACGACCAGCAACAGCCAGGTCGAGCCGCGGAAGGCCGGGCTGAGTACGGACAGGATCACGAAGGTCGGCAGGGTCAGCAGCAGGTCCACGATCGCGGTGATCAGCCATTCGCTCCAGCCCCGGAAGTAGCCGGCGACGGAGCCGACGATCGCGGCCGTCGCGGTGGACAGCACCGCGACCAGCAAACCGATGATCAGCGATTTCTGTAGACCGCGCATGGTCTCGGCGAACAGGTCGAAGCCGTCGTTGTCGGTGCCGAAGATGTGCGTCGCCGAGGGCGAGGTGAGGAAGGCGTTCGGGTCGGGCTGGAGGTAGTTCCACGGCCAGTACCAGGTGTAGGTGAAGGCCGCCACGAACAGCAGCACGATGACCACGGCACCGAACACGGCGAGTTTGTTGCGCCGCAGCCGACGCCACACCAGCCGACCGCGTGAGGAGACGGGAGCGGACGAGGCGCCCTCACCGGTCGGCGGATGAGCCGAGGCGTCCTCGTCAAGAATGATCGACATCGTTGCCTCCGCCCTCTCAGATCCGGATTCGTGGGTCGAGCGCGGCATAGGCGAGGTCGGCGAGCAACCCGGAGACCAGCACGCAGACCGCGACGAACAGGGTCACCGTCGCGGTGAGGTTGGTGTCCTGGGTCTGGATGCCGGTGATCAGCCAGTCGCCCATGCCGTACCAGCCGAAGATCCGCTCGGTGAACGGGCCGCCGGTGATCATCGTCGCGAAGCCGTAGGTGAACAGCGCGGCCATCGGGATCAGCGCGACCCGCAACCCGTGCTTGTACAGCGCCTTGCGTCTGGTCAGCCCCTTGGCCGCGGCGGTGCGCAGGAAGTCGGCGCCGAGCACGTCGAGCATGGAGTTGCGCTGGTAACGGCTGTAGTAGGCCACTCCGGGCAGGCTGATGGCCAGGGTCGGCAGGATGAGATGCCGGAACCGGTCGAGCAGTTCCGCGCCGAAGCTGCCGGTGAAGCCGGGCGTCGAGTCGCCGGTGAACTGTAGGAAGTCCGAGCCGGTGAAGTAGTTCAGCTCGGTGGCGCCGAACTTCAGCAGCGTGCCGATCACGAAAACCGGCGCGGCGATGAGGATGTAGGACAGGAAGGTCGAGACGTAGTCGCTGAACCGGTACTGCCGGATCGCGCCGGAAACGCCGACCAGCACCCCGAAGACCACCGCGAAGATGGTGCCGAACAGGAACAGCCGGAAGCTGACCCCGGCCCGTTCGAGTACGTCCGGGGAGATCGCGCTGCCGTAGACGGTGTTGCCGAAGTTGCCGTGCAGCACCCCGCCGAACCAGGTCAGGAACCGGGGCACGATCGGCTGGTCGAGGTGCAGATCACGGATCTTGTCCGCGATCGTGGCCGCCGGCGGCGGTGGCCGGTGGCTCTCCAGCAGGGCGATCGGGTCGAAGGTCAGCGAGGAGAGCCAGTAGGTGAAGAACACCGCCAGGAAGCACAGCACCACATAGTTGACCAGCCGACGCAGCAAGAACCTGATCACGGACGGCCAGTCCTCCCTCGATCCCGTCCACCGGCGCTGCCGCGCCCGGCCCACCCCGTCACCGGGCCGCCACCGGCCGCCCGTTGGCGCACCCTAACCGTCCGGCGCGGCCGTTCGCTCCCTACGAAAGGACCGTCCGAATACTGGACGTGGTCCGCCCCGCCCGGCGATCGCGCCCGATGTCGACCTACTTCGCGCCGGTTTTGTCCCGCTGGTTCCCGCCGCCCGGAAGGTCGATTCCGCCGCCGTCGCACCTGACAGTATGTCCCCGACCGGCCACCGGAAGTGGCCGATCGGGGAAGTTCGAGCAGGTTCGGTCGAGCCCCGTCAGTTCGCGAGGGGCAGCACGACGCGGAAGGTGGTGCCGACGCTCACCGCGGTGTCCACCTCGACCCGGCCGCCGTGCGCGGCGACCAGCGCCGCGACGATGGCCAGGCCGAGGCCGGTGCCGCCGCTGGCCCGGCCGCGCGAGGGGTCGGCCCGGTAGAACCGCTCGAAGACCCGCTGGGCCTGCTCCGGTGGCAGGCCGGGGCCGGCGTCGGCGACCTCCAGCACGGCCTCGGCGCCGGCGTAGCGCACCCGCAGTTCGATCCGGGTGTCCGGCGGGGTGTGCGTGATCGCGTTGTTCAGCAGGTTGCCGATGACCTGGCGCAGCCGTGGCGTGTCACCGAGCACCGGGACGGCGACCGGTTCCTCGCCCTGCGCGGGCGGCAGCCGCAGGCCCACCGCGCGGTCCGGGGCGACCGCGTGCGCGTCGTGCACCGCGTCGACGGCGAGCACGGCCAGGTCGACCGGTACCCGCTCCAGCGGTCGCTGGTGGTCCAGCCGGGCCAGCAACAGCAGATCGTCGACGAGCAGGCCCATCCTGGCGGCCTGGTCCTCGATCCGGCGCAGAACACCGGCGACCTCCTCGGGGGAGGCGACCGCGCCCTGTCGGTACAGCTCGGCGTAGCCACGGATGGAGGTCAGCGGGGTGCGCAGTTCGTGGCTGGCGTCCGCGACGAACTGGCGCATCCGCTCCTCGGAACTGCGGGCGGACGCCTCGGACCGTTCGCTGACCCGGAAGGCGTTCTCGATCCGGCCGACCATGATGTTGAACGCATTGGCCAGTCGCCCGACCTCACTGCCCGGCCGGCGCACCGGTACCCGGCGGGAGAGGTCACCGGCGGCGATCGCCTCGGCGGTGCCCTCGACCTCCTCCAGCGGACGCAGGCTGCCGCGCACCAGCGCGTAGCCGAGGCCACCGATCAGCACCAGACCGGCCAGCGCGATCCACAGGAATCGCCGGGTCAGGTCGCCGATGGCGGTGTCCACGTCGTCGAGGTTCGCCGCCACCACGACTTCCGCCTGCTGCTGCGGATAGGACCTGGCCAGCAGCTGCCACTGGCTGCCGTTGCCGCTGCGGGAGGCTGCGGTGATCGGGGTGTTCAGCTTCGGATCGGTCGGGATGGCCGGCAGGTCGGCGGTCGGGATACCCGAGCCGTTGTAGGTGGTGGTCTGGC
>CAJCJE010000058.1 GCA_903970565.1 Candidatus Melainabacteria bacterium
TCCCTATGGTGGCGCCTTCCGGGTCACCAGGGGCCTCTCCAGTAGACATTCGGATCGCGTCCTGAACACCCCGATCAGCGAGGGCGCCCTGCTGGGGGTCGCCGGCGGCTTGGCACTTTGTGGCGATCGCGTGATCGTCGAGGTGATGTTCGGCGATTTCCTTGCCCTTGGTTTCGACCAGATCCTGAACTTCATCACGAAGGCAGTAGGCATGTACGGCGACCGACGGCCGATGCGCGTGGTGATTCGATGCCCTGTCGGTGGCCATTGTGGCTATGGGCCCACACACAGTCAGAGCCCGCAGAAACACTTCATCGGAATTCCACACCTGTCGCTCTACGAGCTGTCCGCTTTCCACGAACCACAACAACTGTTCCTCGCAGCTTTGGATCACGGTGAGCCAGCCATCGTTTTCGAGCCAAAATTGCTGTATGGCCTACGGTTACTGATCGACAGGCAAGTCGATGACCGGTTCGCCATCAGTCACCTCGGTCCGGGCCAGGAGTGGGCGTGGCTCAATCCACATGGTTCATCGGCATCGCCCGAGGTAGTGGTGGTGGTCCCTGGCGGCACCGCACAGGCGGCGTTGGAAGCTGCCGGCCCTCTTGTCGACGACGGGCGTCGAGTGCACCTGCTGGTGCCGTCTCGGCTGTATCCGGTCGACATCGCCCCGGTGGCGGACCTACTGGCGTCCGCCGGAGCAGTCTGTGTCGCCGAGGAGAGCACCGCCGGTGGGACGTGGGGCACCGAGTTCGCTCAGCATGTCCACGAACAACTGTGGAGTTCGCTGCGTCAGCCCGTCACGCTGCTTCATTCCCGCGACAGCGTCATTCCCACCGCAGCGCATCTTGAGCGACAGGTACTACTCCAGCCCACCAACATCACCGACACCCTACGTGGGTTGTTGCGGGAGCATCGCCCAGATTCCGTGCCCAGACGAGACGCGCCGATGTCGCCCGAGCTGATAGCCCACCCGATCAGGGTGCCGAAGCTCAACAACAACGACACCGCGTACATCGTGCTGCACTGGCTCGTCGCCGATGGCCACCTGGTGCGGGAGGGCGACCCGATCGTCGAGGTCGAGACGTCGAAGGCCGTCGAGGAACTGGTGGCTCCGCAGTCCGGGGTGCTCACACACGGCGTGGACACAGGTGGCGAGTGCGCGCCCGGCGCGGTCATCGGTCACGTAGCGCCTGGTGAGACCTTGGACTGTGCCAAGCCCGAACTGTCAGCCAATACCACGCCGCCGTTCGCCATTCCGTCAACTGCCGCGCGCCACAGGAATGCCGTTCCCACAACACACACCGTAACGCTGAGCCGCAACCAACAGGTCGTCGCCCGGACCGTGACCGAGTCGTCACGTGAGATTCCCACTGCTTTCGTGCTACGCCGACTCCGGTTGGACGCGATCGAGCAAGTGTGTCGCGCACGCGAAGCCGACGCGACCGGTCTGCTGGAAATTGTCATCAAAAGTATCGGCGAGTTGCACGAGCATTTCGCGCCCTGTTTCGGCTCATGGGAGAGCCCCGACAAGATACGCCTGTCCGAAGCGCCACACGTCAGCGTCACTCTCGACGCGGGCAACGGCCTTTTCATGCCTGTGGTGAAAGATGTCGCTCGTCGCACCATGAACGATATCGCCGAAACACTGGCCGACTATCGAATGCGGGCGCTACGCGGCGATTTCAGAGAGAGCCAGTTGAGCAGCGCCAACTTCGCTATTTCCTGGAACCACGAACCCGACATCGTATTCGTCCAGCCGGTCATCCCTCTCGGTATGGCGTGCATACTCTCAGTTGGCGGTCCCCTCGTCGACCTAGAACTTGGTACGGATGGCGCCGCCGCCGAAAGGCGGTTCATGCACCTGGGCCTGGCCCACGACCATCGCTTGATCAACGGCCGTGAAGCGGCGGCATTCCTCGACGCGCTTGCCACAATCCTCACCGACCAACGGCAGCTCGAACGTCTCGACACGACAGAGCGGGAGAGACTGTGACCGCGACGGCGAACTCCGATCAGACGAAAACCATGGACCGCCCGTACTCCCACCGCGAAATCCAGCGGATGATGCTGGGCCTCATGGCGGCCATGTTCACGGTGCTGATCAGCTCGAACATCGTGGTGAACGCGCTGCCGACGATCTCGGCAGCGCTGGGCGGCAGCCCAACCGAGTACACCTGGGTAGTAACCGCATCGTTGTTGGCGAACGCCGTGTCCACCCCGATCTGGAGCAAGTTGTCCGATCTGTTCAGCAAGAAAATGCTGATGCAAGCCAGCATCGGCATTTTCGTCCTCGGTACCGTCGCGTCCGCTCTCGCCACCAGCATGGGAATCCTCATCGCCGCCCGCACGCTGCAGGGCCTTGCGATGGGCGGCGTGCTGGCCCTGGTTCAGAGCATCCTCGGCGTCATCGTCCCGGCACGCCATCGCGGTCGCTACGCCGGCTACCTCGGCAGTGTGTTGGCCCTTGCCACAACGCTCGGACCACTGGTCGGCGGCCTCGTCGTGGACAGCCCGCTGGGCTGGCGGTGGTGCTTCTGGCTGTGCATACCGATCGCCGTACTGGCACTGGCACTGCTGCAGGCCACCCTCACGTTGGTGCACCAACGGCGGCCGGTCTCCGTCGACTGGGCCGGGATCGGCCTACTCACCCTCGGCGTCAGCCTGCTGCTGCTGTGGATCTCCCTTGCTGGGAAACCAGGAAGCTTCGGCTGGCTGTCGGTGCCCACTGTGCTGTTGACCGGCTTCGGCCTGACGAGCCTACTAGCCTTCGTCCTGGTCGAAGCACGAGTCGAGCACCCGATAATCCCGCTGTCCATCCTTCGGGAACGCACGACCGCGCTGGCCGTGATCGCCTCTCTCGGCGTCGGGTTCGCCATGTTCGGAGCGACGACGTTCCTGTCGCAGTATCTACAGGTGTCCCGTGCCGAGTCCGCCACCACCGCGGGCCTGCTCCTGCTGCCGTTGGTGACCGGCACATTCCTCGGCTCACTGTTGTCCGGACAGCTGATCACCCGATATGGACGTTGGAAGCCTTACCTCACCGCCGGATCACTTACCACCACGGTTGGCTTCGCCACGCTCGGTTTTACCGGCCACGACACATCACTGTGGATTTTCGGCACGGCGATCGCCTTGGTCGGTGTAGGTACCGGACTGCTGCAGCAGAACCTGTTGCTCGCCGTACAGAACACCGTCGATGTCCGAGACATCGGTGCGGCCAGCGGTATCGTCCAATTCTTTCGCGCCCTGTCCGGGTCCGTCACCATCGCGGTGTTCGGTTCCGTCTTGACCTCCCGCGTCACAGCCTTCACCACCGCAGGACTACGCACAGCTCGCATCCGACCCGACAAGCCGGTCGATGCCTCCAATCTCACCGCGCTGCCCGCGCCGGTCGAACACATTGTGCGTATCGCCTACGGCGACGGTGTCGGCGCGATCTATCTTGCCGCCGCCGTCCTTGCCCTGTTCGGCCTGCTCGCAGTATTGGGCATCAAGCACCGGGAACTACGTCGCTTTGTTCATACCAACTCGAAACCGGCCAGCCGCGCAGCGACACGATGACGACGTGATGGCCACCTCGACGCGTGGATCGCCCGATGCCCGGAGATGACCACGCTCGCGACCCCGGTTCGGTGAGTTCTGTCCGCGCCGAACCCGTCGATGGCCGGCAGCCGTCACCGCGTAGCCACGCCCCTGAATCGCGCCACGGGCCAGCCTCGCGGTGGCCGGGGAACTCACACCGGCCGCCAGGTCGGTGGTGCGGGTGGAGATCTCGGCACGCACTCAGGGCCCAGTCCCCTCTTTGCCAGGATCGGGTGAGACACCCGGTGTGAGTACCCGGGGTTCCTGACCAAGGGCGGGATCGGAGATCCTTGTGTACGTGTCCACCTCCTCTGACGAGCAGTCCCGGCCTTCGACCCCGGCGGCCGATCCCGCGCCACGTCCGACTCGCCGGGTCTTCAGCCCGGAGTACAAGCTGGCGATCGTCGCCGAGTACGAGACCGCCCCCAACGGCGAGAAAGGCGCGATCCTGCGCCGCGAGGGCCTGTATTCCTCGCACGTCATCGAATGGACACGAGCCCGCGACGCCGGCATCCTGACCACCAGCGGACCGGCAGATTCGGCCGCTCCGCCGAAGCGTCCCAAGAAATCAGCCGAGCACATCGAGTTGGAAAAACTCCGCCGCCGCAACGCGCAACTGGAAGCCGACCTCACCAAGACTCGACTAGCGCTGGATATCATGGGAAAAGCACGCGCACTCTTGGAAGAACTCTCCGAGAGTGCGGACAAAAACGAGCCACCGACGACATTATAACGACCGCGTTCACCGAACTGCGGGACGCTGAAATATCCGTGCAGAAATCGTGTGCACTGACCGGGATATCGCGAGCGAGTCATTACCGGCGCGCCAACCCGAAAGGCCCGATGCATGGTCCGTGGCTGCCCCGCACCCCGCCGCCAGCGGCACTGACCGACGTCGAGCGAGCGGCGGTGACCAACCTGCTGACCAGTCCGACCTACCAGGATCTCGCGATCCCGCAGGTCTGGGCACGAGAGCTGGACGAGGGACGATACTGGTGCTCGATGTCCACGATGTATCGGATCGCCCGCACTGCCGGGCAGGTATCCGAGCGTCGCCGCCTGGCCACCCATCCGCCACGGGTACGCCCGGAGTTGGTCGCACACGGCCCCAGCGAGGTGTGGTCGTGGGACATCACCGCGTTGAAAGGACCAGCGAAGGGGATCTGGTACAAGTGTTATGTCATCCTCGATATCTTTTCCCGGTATGTGACCGGCTGGTTGGTTGTCGC
>CAJCJE010000059.1 GCA_903970565.1 Candidatus Melainabacteria bacterium
GTCGGTGAAGTTGACCGCGTTGATCTCCGGGGTGCTGGTCGCGAGGAACTCGTCGACGTACGCGGTGCCGGACACCACGCTGCCCTTGGCCCCGGTCGGGGTGATGGTGACCGGGATGTCGACCGTCTGACCAGGGTTGACCGTGACGATGCTGAAGCTCGTCGCGGGGGTGACCGAGGTGGCCCAGAGGTCAGTTGCCGAGGAGCTGACGTTCGAGTCGAACGCCTTGGTCAGCGCGTAGAAATTGAAGTTCACGCTGCCCGCCGGCCAACCGTTCGGGCCGGCCGGACCGATTTCGGCCGGGTCGGCCGCCCAGGCACCGGCCGGCAACGGGTTGCCGGTGGTGGCGCCGATGGCGGTCTTGCCGCTGACCAGCGGCGGCAGGTCGGGGTCACCGGCGAAGGGGCCGTAGTCGAACGTGACCGGCAGGGTCGCGTTCGCCACCACCGCGGCACCGACGGTCTCCGACGGGACCAGCCAGGCCGGCGTGGCATCCCCGCCGGGGAACGGTAGGGCCACGTCGGTGGTCGGCGTGATGCCGGCCAGCTTCAGGTTGGTCAGACCGGACAGCCGCGGGTCGACGAAGTAGTCCTCCGGGGCGTTCCCGGTGTTGTGCACGGCGACCTGCACGGTGACCGGCTTGCCCGCCGGCAGCGTGGTGTTCGCGCTGTCGGGCAGGCCGGCCGCGGTGACGTCGACCTTGTTGAAGGCCAGGTTGCCGGTGAAGGGCTGGGACAGTTCGTCGCCGACGATGGCACCGACGAAGTTGATCGCCAGCGTCCACCTGCCCGGCTGCGGGTTGCGGGCGTAGAGATCGGTCTGAAGGACGTTGTGCTGGGTGGCGTTGCGCGCGGCCGGGTCGTAGGCCGTGGTGAGCGCGTTGTTGCCGGTGGCGACGACGTTGCCCCGCGGGTCGATCAGGAAGGCGATGACGCTGTCCCCGACATCGTTGGTGAGCGCCACGTTCGCGTCCAGGTCACGCTGACCGGCCGGGACGTCGATCTGGTAGAAGTTCTCCTGCCCGAGGTCGGTCTGCCGGCCGTTGCCACCGGTCAGGGTTCCCGTGAAGGCACCGGAACCGTTGGCGGCCACCAGGCTGCGCAGGACGATCGGCACCGAGGTCTGGCCACCGGCGCCGGCGTTGAGCACCAGCGAACCGCTGGCGTCCCCTGGGGCGGCAGGGGTGTTCTCGGTGACGGTGACCGAGCTGGTCTGGCCGGGGGCCAGGTGCAGGACGGACGGGCTCACCGAGCCGTAACCGGTGGTGTTCTGGGTGTCGGCCTCGAAGGAGACCTTGCCGACGGTGCCACCGTTGGCGGTGTTGATGCTGTAGATCTCGGCGGTCCACGTGCCGGCCGTCGGGAAGCGGACATCCACGTTGCCGTAGTTGCCGACGCCCTGCGGCAGCGAGTGCGCCGCGAAGCGGCCGAGCGGGTCGATGAGGATCAGCCGGACGCGGGCGTTGAGGCTCGCGCTCGGGTCACCGGGGTAGGCGATCGACGCGGAGAGCCGGTCGGTGTTGGCCGGCACGTTGAAGGTGATCGTGCCGTAGTTGTTCGGCACTCCCGACCAGTTGTCGAAGTGCGGACTGGCCGTGTCGCTGAGCGTCACGCTGCGGGTCTGCTTGTTGGTCTGCGGGCCGAAACCACGACCGGAGAGGTTGACCGTCTGCGCGTTCGCGCCGGTGTTGGTCACCTTCACGGCGAACTTCCTGGTGCTGCCGGCGGGGCCGGCGGCGTCCAGCTGGTTCTGGCTGACCAACAGGGTCGAGCCGACGGCCTTCGGCGAACCGTTCGCGTCGTGAATGGACAGTGCGGCCTCGACGGCCTTGTAGGAGTCGAGCAGACCGACGCCCTGCTCGTCACCGGGCTCGGTCAGGTCGTCAGCGGTGCTGGTGATGATCTGCTTGACCAGCGCCGGGGTCGGCGTGACCCCGTTGTGCGTCTGGCGGTAGGCCTGGATGACCAGGGCCGCCGCGCCCGCGGTCAGCGGCGAGGACTCACTCGTGCCGCCGCTGCGCTCCACATCGGAGGGATTGCCGTTGAAGTCGGTGCAGTCGGCGTAGACCGGGCTCGGCGTGCACAGCGCGAAGCTGCTGTCACCGGGAGCGAGCAGGTCCAGCGTGGTGCCGTCCTGGGTGACGCCACTGGAGGTCAGCGAGCTGACGTTGTCGTTGAGCCAGCCGGTGGTGTGGAAGTTGTCGGCTGCGCCATAGTCGGTCTGCTCGTACCAGCGGAAGGTGGTGGACGCGCCGGCCGAGATCACCTTCGGGTCGGTGGACGGGCTGCCCTGGGTACCGGTGGTGCCCGCGTCGCCACTGGAGACGGTGACCGTGACGCCCGCGGCCACTGCCGCGTCGTCGAACAGCTTGACCGCGTCGGCGGAACTGTTGTCGGAGAACGGGTCGTAGCCGAAGGACTCGTTGATCACGTTGACGTGATCGGTGTTCACCGCGTAGTCGATGGATTCCAGGATCGCCGAGGTGGTCGAGGTGTTGGTGTTGCCGAACACCTTGAAGCCGTACAGCGACGCGCCCGGCGCCATGCCCTCGATGCGGATGTCGCAGGGGGTGGGCAGGGGGTGCGCGCCGAAGTTCTGCACGTTGTAGACCTCGCGGCCCTGCGCGGCGATGGCGCTGGCGTCGAGGAATGCCTCGCCACCGGAGGTGTCGGCGTTCGGGCCGTCACCGGTGAAGTCCTGGTAGTCGGCGAACACGTGGCTGCCGTCGGCCCGGATGAAGTCCGGGTTGTTGATGTCGATGCCCTCGGCGATGTAGGCGACCTTCACCCCGGCGCCGGTGAAACCGAGCGAGCGGGCGGTCTTCGCGGTGGGGTCGTCGGAGTCGGTGTGGGTGTCGGCGAGGGCTTCCGGCTCCAGCATGGTCTTGCCGGGGGCCGGGCAGGTGCCGGCCGGTTCGCTGGAGTCCGCCGCGCTCGCGGTCGAGGTGGCGTCGGTCGGCGCCGTGTTGTACTTGACGACCGAGTCCGGGATTACCGCCTGGACGTTCGGGTTGGCGGCCAACCGGCTCGCCTCGGCGGCGGACACGGTCGCGGAGACCGCGTCGGTCACGTGGTAGCTGTGCACGTGCTGGGCATGGACCTGCGACAGTTCGCTGACCAGCGGGGCCTGGATGCCACTGATCGTGTTGTCCCTGGTCGCGGCGGCTGGGCTGTTCTCCGCCCGCGGCGTCGGCTGGTTCTTCATCAGCACGATCACCGGGGTGTTCACGTTCCGCGACAGGCTCGCGGCCTGCTGAGCGGTCAGCGGCGTC
>CAJCJE010000060.1 GCA_903970565.1 Candidatus Melainabacteria bacterium
CTCGACGGCGTCGGCCAGTCGCAGCAGTGCCAGCTGACGCTGCGCCGGAGTGGCCTCCCGCCACGACGGAAAGGCGGTGGCCGCCGCCGTCAACGCGGCGTCGACGTCGGCCTCACCCGAGTTCGGCGAGGTGGCGTAGACCGCGCCGGTCACCGGATCGACGATGTCGAGCAGCCGGCCATCCGCCGCATCGCGTGATTCGCCGTCAATGATGTTCCGGAAGGCGATCTTGTCGGACACGGAAAGCTCCTCACCAGGCGACTTGCGACGACCGTAACACACGGAAATGGTTGCGTAACCCAATCGACAACAACGGGATCAATCGATCGATAGCGTATTGGCAACTAATTTAGTTGACAATGACATTGACATTCGTATTCTCGGCATTTTACTGTCCCGACACGGTGTTGTGCCGTGTGTCACCCCGGCACACTCCAGTAGACCCGCAGTTGCAGACCTGACGGCGACGAACCCCGTACGCCACCACCGGAGGTCGGCCCATGAGTCCCACGAGTACCGACGACCAGCACACCCTGCGCGCTAATGTGCTCGGCGCCGCGGACACCGCGATGATGGCGGTCGCCGGCAGCGCCCCGGCGTACTCGATCGCGGCGAGTACCGCGACGCTGGTCGCGGTCGCCGGCCTGGCCAGTCCGGCCGCGCTGCTCTACTGCGGGGTGCCGATGCTCGGCATCGCCTGGGCGTTCAGCTATCTCGGCCGCAAGGACGTCAACGCGGGCGCCAGCTACGCCTGGGTCGGGAAGGCACTGCATCCGGCGCTGGGCTTCCTCAGCGGCTGGGCACTGATCGTGTCCGCGACGATCTTCATGGTCGCCGGTTCCCTCCCGGCCGGCGCACTGACCCTGGCCCTGTTCCGGCCGGGTCTGGCCACCAACACCGCGCTGGTCACCCTGGTCGGCGCGGTCTGGTTCGCGGTGATGGTCGTCGTCGTCCTGCTCGGCGCGCACATCACCGCGCGGGCGCAGTGGGTGATGTCCAGCATCGAGGTCGCCATCCTCCTGGTATTCGTGGTCATCGGCTTCGCGCGCGCACCGCACATCGCGGTGCACTCGTTCTCGTTGTCCTGGTTGGGTTTCGGGCATTTCACCGGTTTCAGCGGATTCGCCGCGAGCGCGCTGGTGGCCACCTTCTACTACTGGGGCTGGGATGTCGCCGCGAACCTCAACGAGGAGACCCGCTCGGCGCGGCGCTCGGCCGGCCTCGGCGGGATCGTCGGCGTGCTGATCGTGTTCGTGTTGTTCATGGGCTTCACCCTGCTGGTGAACCTCTTGCTGACCTCGGCCGACATCAGCAACAACAGCGGAAACCTGCTGTTCGTGCTCGGCCAGTCGATCTGGCCGGGGGTCGGCGGCAGGGTGCTCTCACTGGCCGCGATGCTCTCCACCGTGGCGACGCTGGAGACCACCCTGATCCAGGTGACCAGGACGATGTTCGCGATGGGCCGGGATCGCACCCTGGCCGGCGCGTTCGGCCGCACCCACCAGCGCTGGCGCACCCCGTGGCTGGCCACCGTCGTGGTCGCGGTCGTGTCGCTGCTGCTGTTCGTGCTGTCCAACCTGCTCGGTTCGATCGGCACCATCATGACCGACGCGATCACCGCGATCGGTCTTCAGATCGCCTTCTACTACGGCCTCGCCGGCGTCGCGGTGGTGGTCAGCTACCGCCGAGAGGTACTGCGCTCGGCGCGCAACGCGATCTTCATCGGGTTGTGGCCGCTGCTCGGCGCGGCCTTCCTGTTCTGGGTGTTCGGCGAGTCGATCCGCGGCAACACCGCAGCGGTCAACGGCATCGGCCTCGGCGCGCTGGCCATCGGGATCATCCCGCTGACCATCGCCTGGCGCCGTCGCTCCCCGTACTTCCGGCGGTCCGGCCCCGACGAGGAAGCCCCGCCGACGGAGGCCGCGCTGGCCGCCGAACGCGGCTGATCGGGCTCGCGCGGGTGAGGCGCGGGTGAGGAATGCGGCCCCGGAGGTTGCCCACTGCCGGAGCGCCAGCGATGATGCGCGCGTGCGCAGGAACAACACGTCACCAGAACAGGCGTTGGTACTCGATGACGTCTCCAAGCGGATCATCGAGCAGTTGCAGCAGGACGGCCGCCGGCCCTACGGCACGATCGGCAAGGCCGTGGGCCTGTCCGAGGCGGCGGTGCGGCAACGGGTGCAGCGGCTGATCCAGAGCGGGCTGATGCAGATCGTCGCGGTCACCGATCCGATGCAGGTCGGACTGTTCCGGCAGGCGATGATCGGTATCAAGTGTGACGGGCCACTCGAACCCGTCGCCGAGGCGCTCGGTGAGATGGACGAGATCGACTACGTGATCATCTGCGCCGGCCGCTACGACCTGCTCTGCGAGGCGGTCTGCGAGGACGACGGACACCTGCTCGACCTGCTGTCCAACCGGGTTCGACTGATCGAGGGCGTCCGGGACGTGGAGACGATGATCTACCTGAAACTGCACAAGCAGTCCTACCAGTGGGGTACCCGCTGACCTGTCGGCCACCGACCGAGGACAGCCAGCCGACATCGAACAACGAAATCAGTTGTTCAATCATGAAGATTCGACGCTATAGGTTGCCTCGTCCGCTTTGATATGCGATAAACGTGGTAGAGAATGAGCCGGGTTGCGATTTTCGCGATCAACGCCAACCTCCGTGAGGACGACCATGACCATCGCCGAGTCCGAGCCTTCAGCAAGCCGCGGTGCGGGTGCCGGGGGCAGTGCCCACGACCGGTTATGGCTGCACTTCAGCAGAATGTCCGAGGGCGCGGCGCAGGCCCCGGTCATCGTGCGCGGCGAGGGCGCCTACATCTGGGACTCGCACGGCCGCCGCTACCTCGACGGCCTCGCCGGCCTGTTCGCCGTGCAGGTCGGCCACGGCCGCGCCGAACTGGCCGAGGCCGCCGCGAAGCAGACCGGCACGCTGGGCTTCTTCCCGCTCTGGTCGCACGCGCACCCGCCGGCCCTGGAACTCGCCGAACGGCTCACCGATGCCGCGCCGGGCGACCTCAACCGGGTGTTCTTCACCGTCAGTGGCGGCGAAGCCGTTGAAACGGCGTGGAAACTGGCCAAGCAGTACTTCAAGCTGGTCGGCAAACCCACCAAGCACAAGGTGATCAGCCGGTCGCTGGCCTACCACGGCACCTCGCAGGGCGCGTTGTCGATCACCGGCCTGCCCGGCGTGAAGCAGGACTTCGAACCGCTGGTGCCCGGCGGGTTGAAGGTGCCCAACACCAACTTCTACCGCGCGCCGGTGTATGCCGACGACTACGCGGCCTACGGTCGCTGGGCGGCTGACCAGATCGCGCAGGCCATCGAGTTCGAGGGCGCGGACACCGTCGCCGCGGTCTTCCTCGAACCGTTGCAGAACACCGGCGGCTGTTTCCCGCCGCCGCCCGGCTACTTCGAGCGGGTCCGCGAGATCTGCGACGAGAACGACGTGCTGCTGGTTTCCGACGAGGTCATCTGCGCGTTCGGCCGCCTCGGCCACGACTTCGGTTGCCGACGCTACGGCTACCAGCCCGACCTGGTCACCACCGCGAAGGGCCTCACCTCCGGCTACGCCCCGCTGGGCGCGGTGTTCGTCAGCGACCGGATCGCCGAGCCGTTCCGGCACGGCACCACCACGTTCATGCACGGGTCGACCTACGGTGGTCACCCGGTGTCCTGCGCGGTCGCACTGGCCAATCTGGACATCATCGAGCGCGAGGGCATCTACCAACACGTCCTGGACAACGAGGGTGCCTTCCGGTCCACTTTGGACAAGCTGCTCGATCTGCCGATCGTCGGCGACGTGCGCGGCGACGGCTACTTCTGGGGCATCGAGCTGGTGCGCGACAAGGGCTCGAAGGAGACGTTCGACGCCGCCGAGCGCGAGCTGCTGATCAAGCAGTTCCTGCCGAACGCTCTGATGGACAACGGCCTGTACTGCCGCCCCGACGACCGCGTCAACCCGGTGATCCAGGTGGCGCCGCCGCTCATCTCGGGTCAGCGCGAGTTCGACGAGATGGAGCAGATCCTGCGCGGCACCCTGCAGGACGCCTGGTCGCTC
>CAJCJE010000061.1 GCA_903970565.1 Candidatus Melainabacteria bacterium
GGCCATGCCGATGACCCGGTCCGCGCGAGCCGCCTCACGGGCCGCAGCGACATCGGGTGCGCAGTGAACACCTACCCAGCACACCGCCAGGCCGTCGAGTGCGTCCGCGAGCCGGGCCTGGCCGGCCGCGCCACCGAGGAACACCTCGTCGACGATGATTCCCACCCCGTCGCGGGCCATTGCTGCCAGCCCGCGGTACCAGGCATGCTCGTACGCCCGGAATCTCTCGCCCGTGACGACCGAACCGTCCTCGCCGAACTCGATCCCCCCACTGGGCGGCAGCGCGCTCACCAGATCGTCGATGCCGAACCGCAGGAACGGACGGGGCAACCGGGGTGCCAGCTCGGCGGCGATCGAAGATTTACCCGAGCTGGAAACCCCGTTGAGTACTACGACATCAACGGCCACGAGGCTTGCCGCGCTCGTACTGCGGTGCCCAGTAGGCCTCGTCACCGAGTTCGCGTGCGGCCCGCTGCGGCCAGGACGGCTCACGCAGCAGTGCCCTGGCCAACAGCACCGCGTCGGCGGAGTCGTCGGTCAGGATCTGCTCGGCCTGCGCCGGCTCGGTGATCAGCCCGACCGCGGCGACGGGCAGCCCGCTGCCCTCGCGAACAGCCCTCGCGAACGGCACCTGGTACCCGGGGCCGACCGTGATCTGCTGCTCCGGGGAGTTGCCGGCGCTCGAGACGTCGATCAGGTCGACACCGTGGCCGGCCAGCTGCTTGGACACCTCGACGACCTCGTCGACGGTGAGGCCGCCGTCCACCCAGTCCGTCGCACTCAGCCGGACGAACAGCGGCTGGTCGTCCGGCCAGACCGCCCGGACGGCGTCGACGACCTCGAAGAGCAGGCGGCTGCGTCCGGCCAGGCCACCGCCGTAGGCGTCGGTGCGCCGGTTCGACAGCGGCGACAGGAACTGGTGCAGCAGATAGCCGTGCGCGGCGTGCAGCTCGGCCACCTCGAACCCGGCGGTCAGCGCCCGGACCGCGGCGTCGGCGAATGCCGTTACCACCTCGGTCAGATCCTGCTCGGTCAGTTCGGTCGGGGCGGGCCAGCCGCCGTAGCCGACCGGCGACGCGCCCACGGTCTGCCAGCCGCCGTCGGAGGCGGCGACCGGACCGCCGCCGAGCCATGGTGCCGCGGTGGAGGCCTTGCGTCCGGCGTGGGCCAGCTGGATGCCGGGCACCGCGCCCTGCTCACGGATGAAGTCGGTGATGCGCCGGTAGTCCGCCGCCTGGGCGTCGTTCCAGATTCCGGCGTCCTGCGGCGAGATCCGGCCTTCGGGGGTGACCGCGGTGGCCTCGGTGATCACCAGTCCGGCACCGCCACGGGCCAGCCCGCCGAGGTGCACCAGATGCCAGTCGGTGGGATGGCCGTCGATCGAGGAGTACTGGCACATCGGTGCCACCCAGGCGCGGTTACGGAAGGTGGTGCCGCGCAACGTCAGCGGCGAGAAGAGGATGCTCACATGTCAGGCCAACGCTCGGAGTCCTCTTCGTCTTCCAGTTCCTCCTGAGAATGTTCGACGAACCGGTCCACCACCAACCAGTACCCGGCGACGGCCAGACACACGACACCGAGGACGAGCTCGGCACCGTCATGATCGCTGCGGTACTGCAGACCGAAGGCGATCGCGGCCACGAGTGCGAATCCGCCGACCAGCCAGCGGAAACCAGGTGGTTGGGTGCGGAACATCAGCCCAGCGCGGCCAGCAGGTCGGCCACCGCGGTGACCGGACGGTCGCACACGAAACCGCGGCAGACGTAGGCAGCCGGTTCGTCGGCCACCAGCGGACGGTCGGCGAGCAGCGGGACGCCCTCGGCATCAGGCCGGCCGGCAACGAGCACCAGGCCGGGGGACGTACTGTTGCGGGCCGCGGTGAGCAGACTGTCGGCAACGGTGCCGGCACCGACCACCGCAACCTGCAGCGGCCCGGCCAGCGCGGCCTCGGCCACCGCGAGCGTCCAGCCGGCGAAGCGCGGTTCGCGGGCGGCCAGGGTGCCGGCCGCGGCCAGTGCCGCATCGGCCGCGGCGCGGTGCCGCGACGAACCCGACAGCGCCGCGTAGGTGAGCAACGCACCGGCCAGGGCGGACTGCCCGGACGGCGAGGCGTTGTCGGACGGGTCCCGCGGCCGGGTGAACAGCTGCTCCGCGTCGGCTGCGGTGTCGAAGAATCCCCCGTCCGTGTCGATGAAATGTTCCAGGGCGACGTCGAGCAGGGTGCCCGCCTCGGCAAGCCAGCGGCCGTTGCCGGTGGCCTGGTGCAGCGCCAGCAGACCCTCGGCCAGGTCGCCGTAGTCCTCGGCGACACCGTGTGCCGCACCTACCGCGCCGTTGCGGGACGAGCGCCGCAGCCGACCGGATTGCACATGTTCTGCCAGCAGGAACTCCGCGCAGCGCACCGCCGCGGCGAGGTAGCCGGGCTCGTCGAGCAGCACCCCGGCATCGGCCAGCGCGGCGATGGCCAGGCCGTTCCAGGCGGTGACCACCTTGTCGTCGCGGGCCGGTTGCGGCCGGGTGTTCCGGGCGGCCAGCAGCCGATCGCGAATGCCCTGCCACCACACGGCATCCTCGGGATCGGTACGCAGCTGCAAGGTCGAGGCACCGAGCTCGAAGGTGCCCTGCGCGGTGACCTCGAGCAGCTGGGCGGCGGTGTGACCGTCCGCCTCGCCGAGCACCTCGGCCAGCTGTTCCGGCGTCCAGGCGTAGGTCAATCCCTCGACGCCGTCGGTGTCGGCATCCAGCGCCGAGGCGAAGCCGCCGTGTTCGGTGCCCAGGTCGCGCAGCAGGAACTCG
>CAJCJE010000062.1 GCA_903970565.1 Candidatus Melainabacteria bacterium
TCCTTCAGTGCGGTGTCCATGATCACCTTTTCGGCCTTGCGCCGGAGCAGGCCGAGCAACGGGATCGCCAGTTGCACCGACAGATTGTAGGTAACCTCGGTGCGCTCCCCGCGCGGCGTCAGCGTGTAGCTGCCCTCCTGCGACTTCTGCATCTGCCCCTTGACCAGCGACCAACTGACCTTCAGACCGTCGCGCGCCCAGGTGTAGGCGAGCGTGTAGACGTCCTTGATCGGGCCGGCGTCGAGGTTGAACCGCACCTGCTCGCCGCGCCCGTCCGCGTCCTCGGTGAGCACTTCGGTCTGCTTGACCGCGTTGGTCCACTCCGGGTACGCGGCGAAATCCGCGATGACCGCCATAATCTGCTCGGGCGGCGCGTCGATCACGATGGATTGGGTGGACTCGTCGGCCATGCTCGGCAGGCTACCGGTTGCCGGCGGAAACACCGCGTCGAGCACGCGGTACGGCCGGTCACCACCTGAGGAAGTACGGCGCCTCGGTGCGCTGGAAGTGGCCCACGTTGACGCATTCGGTGTGGCCGAGCCGCATCCGCTGGGCCAATGGCTGGTGCACGTGCCCGAACAGTGACCAGCGCGGTCGCTGAGCACGGATGACCTGCGCCAACGACGCCGAACCGTACTCGAACCGGCGGGCCACGACGTCATAGGTGAGTTCGGCCACCGGCGGCGGGATGTGACTGCACAGCACGTCGATCTCACCGAGTTTCGCCGCCCGCGCGGCGAAGTCGGCCTCCGGCAGGAGGTTGGGCACCCACACCCCGGTCCGGCGCACCGTCGCACCCTCCGGCAGCAGGCCGCCGCCGACGAAACCGAACCGCAGACCGTCCAGCTCGACCGACTCGCCGTCCAGGATTCGCACCCCCTCGCCCGCGTACTCCGGCCACAGCGCCGGCGCGTCCACGTTGCCGGGCGTCGCGTAGGTCGGCGCGGTCAGCGCGCCGAACAGCTTGGTGTACTGATCGCGGATGGCCTCCTCGACCACCTCGGCCGCGTTGTCCAGGCTGGCCCAGAGGGTGCGCGCGTACGCGGCGACCGCGCCCTGCCGGCCCCGGCGCAGCTCGGCGAACCGGGCGACCTTGTCCGGGCCGAACACCGCGCCCAGGATGCCGCCACCGTGATCGTGGTAGTCGACGAAGTCCAACAGGTCGCCGAGCACCAGGACCGCGTCGACCCCGTCGCCGGCCCTGGCCAGCGCGTCGGCATTGCCATGCACATCGGACACCACGCTGACCCGCATACCGCGACTTTACGATGCGGCGATCCGGCCGTGACAGAAGTGGGGTACCTCGGCCGGCCGAGCGCCTGCCCAACCTGCCACGGCCCGGTCGAGGTGTGACCGGCATCATGCCCAGGTCGATTTCAGTGCCAGAGCGGATCACCGCTTTGGAGAGCAGGCTGACCGACCTGACCGAGGATGTCCGGGCCAGTCGGCAGGACGCCGCGGCGGCCAGGGTGCTCGCCGGCGGCGCGGACCGCGATGTCCAGCAGAACCGCGCGGAGATCCGGGACTTCCGCCAGGCCACCACGTTGACCCTGAACGCCCTCCGCGAAACGCAACTGGATCATGGTCAACAACTTCGTGCACAGAGTGCATTGCCCACCGAGTTGAACGACAAGGTCGATCAAGGGTTCCTGGAGGTGCGCGCCAAGTTCGATCAGATGGCTGGCGGAATGCAACACATAACCGGCTTGTTGACCAACATCATTTCCACAGAGGACGGCCAGTAGGCGCGCGGGAACCGCCTCGGCCACTGGCCAAGGCGAGTCGAGCGGCGTCGTCAGAGCGATTCGGGTGGGCAGCCGGGCGGCCGGCCCTGCTCCAACATCATTTTCAGGCCGAGGGTGATCCGTTTGGTCGCCAGCTGCCGGTGGCGCCGCTCCCGCGCCAGGCGGGCCGGGTCGGCCGCGTCGGGGCCGGGGGGCAGGTCGGCGCGGAGGAAGTAGTGCAGCAGGGTGCCGTCGAGCATCGGCTCCAGCCAGACCTCCATCGTGCCGACCAGCGCGCCGCGCACGGTCCAGCGCAGGCCCTCGTCGCCACGATCGGCATAGACCTCCAGCCGAAGATCGGGCCACAGCCGTCGCCAACTGGTCGGATCGGAGAACGCGGCCGCGACCACTTTCGGGGTCACGACCACGAACGTCTCGTCGACGATGTCCACTGCTGCCACGCCGTGCAGAATGCCATGAGGGCATCGGATCAGCGGACGCGCCGGTAGCCAACCTGGTGTCGAACACCACTCGCACGCTAGGTTTCCCACCAGTAACATTTGAGGGCGCGGAGGTTGACGTGCGCGAATTCAGTGTCCCGGAGACCAACCCGGTCACCGCCGAGGAGAACCTCACCGACATGGTGTGGGCCAACGCGGACCGGTTCGGCGACGTGGTCAGTATCCAGCGACGGGTCGACGGGACCTGGGTCGACCTGACCGCGCGAGACTTCGCCGCGCAGGTCATGGCCGTGACCAAGGGCCTGATCGCGGCCGGGGTACAGACCGGCGACCGGGTCTGTCTGATGTCCAAGACGCGGTACGAGTGGACCCTGCTGGACTTCGCGATCTGGTCGGCCGGTGGCGTCTCGGTGCCGATCTACGAGACGTCCTCGGCCGAGCAGGTCGAGTGGATCGTGTCCGATTCCGGCGCTGTCGCCGTGATCGTGGAGACCGCCGCGCACCGCGGCACGCTGGACGGCGCGCTGGGCAACCTCGGCGCGGTCCGGCACGTCTGGCAGCTCGACCCGCCCGCCGGCAGTGCTCGCGACACGCCGGCCGGGGCGATCCTCGAACTGATCTCGCTGGGCGCGGAGATCACCGACGAGCAGGTGCACGAGCGCCGTCACACGGTGAGTGCGGACGCGACCGCGACCATCGTCTACACCTCGGGCACGACCGGCCGGCCCAAGGGCTGCGAGCTGACCCACCGCAACCTGCTGTCGGAGTTGCACGCGGCGGTCGTCGCCTTCCCCGAGCTGATGCAGCCGGGCAACTCGCTGCTGGTGTTCCTCCCGCTGGCCCATGTGCTCGCCCGCGCCCTCGCGCTGACCGGCATCTACGCCAGGGTCACCCTCGGCCACACGGCTGACGTGAAGAACCTGGTCGCCGACCTCGGCACTTTCCGGCCGACGTTCGTCGTCGCGGTGCCGAGGGTGTTCGAGAAGGTCTACAACACCGCCAAGCAGACCGCGCACGGCACCGGCAAGGGCCGGATCTTCGACGCCGCCGAGGCCACCGCCGTCGCCTACAGCGAGTCGGTGGACTCGGGCGGTCCCGGCCTCGGTCTCAAGCTTCGACACGCGGTGTTCGACCGGCTCGTCTACACCCGGCTGCGGGCCGCGCTCGGTGGGCGCTGCGTCGCGGCGGTGTCCGGTGGCGCGCCGCTCGGCGAGCGGATGGCGCACTTCTTCCGTGGCGTCGGTGTCCCGGTGCTGGAGGGCTACGGGCTGACCGAGACGAGCGCGGCGGTGTGTGTGAACACCCAGGAGGCGTTCCGGGTCGGCACGGTCGGCAGGCCGGTGTCCGGGGCCTCGGTGCGCATCGCCGAGGACGGCGAGATCATGCTCGGCGGACCGGTCGTGTTCGCCAGCTACTGGAACAACGAGACGGCGAGCAAGGAGGCGCTGGAGGACGGCTGGTTCCACAGCGGTGACCTCGGCTCGCTGGACGCGGACGGCTTCCTGCGGATCACCGGCCGCAAGAAGGAGATCATCGTCACCGCGGGTGGCAAGAACGTCTCCCCCGCCGTGTTGGAGGACCGCCTCCGGGCGCATCCGCTGATCAGCCAGTGCATGGTGGTCGGCGACAAGCAGCCCTTCATCGGCGCGCTGATCACCATCGACGAGGAGTTCTTCCCGAGCTGGAAGACCCAGCACGGCAAGTCGGCCGGCGCCACGGTCGGCGAGCTGGCCAGCGACGCGGACCTGCTCGCCGAGGTGCAGGGCGCGATCGACGAGGCGAACAACGCGGTGTCCAAAGCCGAGTCGATCCGCAAGTTCCGCATCCTGCCGGTGGACTTCACCGAGGAGGGCGGCGAGATGACGCCCAGCCTCAAGCTGCGCAGGTCCGTGGTGGCCCAGCGCTACGAGGCCGACATCGCCGCCATCTACCGCCGCTGACTCCTACGCCGCTGAATTCCTTCGCCCGGCGCGCGACGGAACCGGACGGGAGCTGACGGAGCCATTGCCAGGTCTTCGCACGGCTCCAGGACAGGTGCGCCTTGCCCTTCCGGTAGAGCCGGCGCAGGGTCATCAGCCGCCTGAAGGATCAGCGGTAGGGCGGGTAGCGGCGTCCGCCGCCGCGACCTCGGGCGGCGATGATGCGCGTCACGACGAAGCCGAGGATCAGCAGCGGGAGGATGAACGGACCGATGGCGACCAGGCTCTCGCCGGCAATCGCGAAGACGACGAACGCCATCATGACAAAGACCAGCGGGCTGGTCCTGGCTCCGGAACGGATCACCCGTTGCTGCTGCCAGGGCTGGATGGTCGGCACCGGATAAGGCTGCTGCCAGGGGGAACCCGTGCCGAACGGGGACTGTTGGGTGGTGGGGAACAGGTCGACGGGAAGGTCCGCGATAAGGGTGCGCAGGTCGCCGACCGTCTTGGCCTCGTAGACGGCACCACTGCGCTCCTCGAACTCCTGGAGCGTGAGCCTGCCCTCTCCCACCTGTTCCTGGAGTGCCTGCACGACCTTCTCGCGGTCCCCGTCTGACGCCCGCATCGCATCAGGACTGGTCATTGTGGCCGTACCTCGATCCCGTGGGCAACGCCCATCATCGTCGTCGGCGGCCGGTGCGTGAGCATCGGTCTCAGGGTTGGTCCTCGGCTGCACCGGTGGACGTAGTTGCCCGTGTAACGGTCGGTCACTCCGGCCAGTTCCCTGATCCCAGTGTGAGTCAGCGAACCGGATGTCGCCGGGAAAAATTGTGTTACGCGCATCTCAGAGGAAGGTGCCCCGGCAGGAGGCCGCTCAACCGTCCAGCCAGGTACGCAGTCGCTCGGCCAGGTCGACCCAGCGCCACTCCTCGCGCATCCACTCCCGGCCGGCGGCGCCCAGTTTCGCGGCCCGCTCCGGATCGGCGAGCAGATCGCCGACGGCCTCGGCCAGCTCCCCGACGCTCCGGCCGTCGACGACCAGACCGCTGACGCCCTCGCGCACCGTCTCCGGGGCGCCCCCGGAGCGGCCGGCCACCACCGGCAGACCGGTCGCGGCGGCCTCCAGGAAGACGATGCCGAGCGCCTCGACGTCCAGCCCACGCCCACGGGTCCGGCAGGGCATCGCGAACACGTCGCCGGCCGCGTAGTGCGCGGGCAGCTCGGCGTGGGGCACCGAGCCGGTGAAGATCACGTCCGTCGCGACGCCGAGCTGGTCGGCCAACGCCTGTAGCCGATCCCGGTCCGGGCCGCCGCCGACGACGAGCAGGGCCGCGTCCGGCACCTTCGCCCGGATCGCCGGGAAGGCCCGGATCAGCATGTCCTGGCCCTTGCGCGGCACCAGCCGGGAAATGCAGACGACCACCGGCCGGGAACCAAGCTGGTGCCGGTCCCGGATCTGCGCCCTGGCGACCGGATCAGGCCGGTAGGTGTCCACGTCGACGCCGGAGGGCAGGTGTTCCAGCGGGGCCAACCGACCGAACGCGGCCGAGAACCGGGAGCGGGTGTAGCGGCTGACGAAGGTCAACACGTCGACGGTGGACCCGATCCGGCGCAGGGCCTGCCGGGAGCCCGGCAGCATCGACCAGCCGACCTCGTGGCCGTGTGTAGCGGCCACCACCCGCCGGGCGCCCGCCGCGCGCAGTGCGGGCGCGAGCAGGGCCAGCGGCGCGGAGGCGCCGAACCAGACGGCCTCGCAGTGCTCCTGTCGGATGATCTCGCTCGCCCGCCGCGCCACGTCCGGGGTGGGCAGCATCAGCGAGGTCGGGTGCCGGAACACGCGATAGGGCTGGGCGTCGTCGAACTCGGGATGGTGCTCGACGCCGCGCTCCCAGGCCGGCGCGTACACCACGAGGTCTTCGGCCGGCAGCTGGCCGGCGAGGGTGTGCAGGTATGTCTGGATGCCACCTTGCCGGGGTGGGAAGTCATTGGTGACCAGCAGGGTCCTGCGCATGAATCGAGGGTATCCGGACGGCGCGCGACGACGTTGCCGGCCTCGTTGCCGGCCTCGACCAACGGTCGAGGCCGGCAACGGGGAGAACGGACCGGGGTCAGCCGGTGATACGGCGGCCGTAGCTGTAGCCGCTGAAAATCGGCTGGATCTGCACGTCCTGACCGGTGGTCGGCGCGTCGATCATGTCGCCGTTGCCGACGTA
>CAJCJE010000063.1 GCA_903970565.1 Candidatus Melainabacteria bacterium
TGTTGCCCGCGTTGAAACCGGCATTCGGGGCCTGCCGGCCGGACTGGCGGCCGAAGAAACCGCTGAACACGTCGTCGGAGAAGCCGCCGGTCGGACCGCCGGAACCGGCCGTGAAGCGGGCGCCACCGCTGCTCATCGTCCGGACGGCGTCGTACTCCTTGCGCTGGGTGTCGTCGGACAACACCGAGTAGGCCTCGCTGACCTCTTTGAAGCGCTGCTCCGCCGTGGCATTGCCCGGGTTCTTGTCCGGGTGCAGATCCTTCGCGAGCTTGCGGTAGGCCTTCTTGATCTCGCTGTCGTTGGCATCAGAGGCGACGCCCAGCGACTTGTAGAAGTCCTTGTCGAACCAGTCCTGGTTGGCCATGACGTCGTACCTCCTTCGTGAAGTGGAACGGTGATCTCAGGTCAGCCGTCACCGGCCGACCCGAGATCACCTTCGCATTACTGGGGGTCCGCTACCGACACCCGCGCCGGACGAACCACGCGGTCACCGATCTTGTACCCCGGCTGCAGGACGCTCACGACGGTGGTGACCGTGGTGCCCTCGGCCAGCTCGGCCTCGACGTGCATCAGCGCGTCGTGCACGGACGGGTCGAACGCGGCGCCGGGTTCACCGAAGCGCTGCACACCGTACTTGGTGAGCGTCGCCTCGAGCTTGTCGGCAACGCTGGCGAACGGTCCGGACTCCAGGTCGCCGTGCTGACGGGCGAGCTGGATGTCGTCCAGTACCGGCAGCAGCGACTCGATGACCGAGCCGATCGTCAGGTCCCGGGCGGCTGCCCGGTCCCGCTCTACCCGCTTGCGGTAGTTGGCGTACTCGGCTTGCAAACGCTGCAGATCGGCCAACCGCTCGGCGGCCAGTTCGACGTTGGCGTCGACCTCGGGCTCGGTTGCGGCAGTCTCGCCGACGACCTCGCCGTCGATCAGCTCCGGCTCGGCCGCGGGGCCGGCCGCCGGGGTGATCGGCGGACCGTCCTCGCGGATCTTGCGCTTGTCGGCGAAGGTGAAGCCCGAAGGCGGCTGCGCGCCGCCCTCGCTCTCGGATGGCATTACTTCTCCTCGTCGATGACCTCGGCGTCGACGACGTCGTCGTCGGCACCGTCGGTCTGCGCCGACTCAGCCCCGGGAGCACCCGCGTCACCGGCCGGAGCCGATTCCTCAGCGGCAGCCGCGTACATCGCGGTCGCCACCTTGCCGCTGACCTCGCTCAGTGCGCTGGTCTTGGCCTGGATGCTGTCGTTGGAGGCACCGGCATCGGAGAGCGCGGTCTTGAGCTCGGCCAGGGCACCCTCGAGCTCGGTCTTGGACTCGGCCGGGATCTTGTCGGACGAGTCGGCGATCAGCTTCTCGGTCTGGTAGACCAGCTGCTCACCGCTGTTGCGGATCTCGGCCGCCTCGCGGCGTTCCTTGTCCTCCGACGCGTGGGCCTCGGCGTCCTTCATCATCCGGTCGATCTCGTCCTTGCTCAGACCCGAACCACCGGTGATCGTCATGCCCTGGGAGTTGCCGGACGCGAGGTCCTTCGCCGAGACGTGCACGATGCCGTTGGCGTCGATGTCGAAGGTGACCTCGACCTGCGGCACGCCACGCGGTGCCGGCGGGATACCGGTCAGCTCGAACATGCCGAGCTTCTTGTTGTAGGCCGCGAATTCACGCTCGCCCTGGAAGACCTGGATCTGCACGGACGGCTGGTTGTCGTCGGCCGTGGTGAAGATCTCCGAGCGCTTGGTCGGGATCGTGGTGTTGCGCTCGATGAGCTTGGTCATCACCCCGCCCTTGGTCTCGATACCGAGCGACAGCGGAGTGACGTCCAGCAGCAGGACGTCCTTGACCTCACCCTTGAGCACACCGGCCTGTAGCGCGGCGCCGACGGCGACGACCTCGTCCGGGTTCACGCCCTTGTTCGGCTCACGACCGCCGGTCAGTTCCTTGACCAGGTCGGACACGGCCGGCATCCGGGTGGAGCCACCGACGAGCACGACGTGGTGGATGTCGCCGACCTTGACGCCGGCGTCCCGGATCACGTTGTTGAACGGGGCCCGGCAACGCTCCAACAGGTTGGAGGTGATCCGCTGGAACTCCGCGCGGGAGAGGGTCTCGTCCATGAACAGCGGGTTCTTGTCGCTGTCGACCGTGACGTAGGGCAGGTTGATGTTCGCGCTGGAGGAGCTGGACAGCTCGATCTTGGCCTTCTCGGCGGCCTCACGAATCCGCTGCATGGCCATCTTGTCCTTGGTGAGATCGATCCCACTGCTGGACTTGAACTTCTCCACCAGCCAGTCGACGATCCGCTGGTCCCAGTCGTCACCACCGAGCTGGTTGTCACCACTGGTGGCGCGGACCTCGACGACGCCGTCGCCGATCTCCAGCAGGGATACGTCGAAGGTGCCGCCACCGAGGTCGAAGACCAGGATGGTCTGTTCCTTCTCGCCCTTGTCCAGGCCGTAGGCCAGCGCGGCCGCGGTCGGCTCGTTCACGATCCGCAGCACGTTGAGGCCGGCGATCTGGCCGGCTTCCTTGGTGGCCTGCCGCTGGGCGTCCTCGAAGTAGGCGGGGACGGTGATCACCGCGTCGGCGATCTCCTCACCGAGGTAGGCCTCGGCGTCGCGCTTGAGCTTCATCAGCACGCGGGCGCTGATTTCCTGCGAGGTGTACTTCTTACCGTCGATCTCGGTGGTCCAGTCGGTGCCCATGTGCCGCTTGACCGACCGGATGGTTCGGTCGACGTTGGTCACGGCCTGGTTCTTGGCTGGCTGACCGGTGAGGACGTCGCCGTTCTTGGCGAAGGCCACAATGGACGGGGTCGTCCGCGAACCCTCCGAGTTGGCGATAACCGTCGGCTCACCGCCCTCAAGGACGGCGACGACGGAGTTGGTCGTCCCCAGGTCGATGCCGACCGCTCGCGCCATGAAATTTCCTCCTGATGTGCAGAATTGCTGGTTGCGTCGTTCTGGTCTTCTGGTCTTCGGTTCTTCGGGTCGGACGCTCGGTTGGAGCCGCTGGCGACTGGTCGCCGATCGCCCGAACGGACTTGAGCCTACCGCGCTCAACCTTCCTGACCGTACAACGGGTGACATGCCGATCGTGTTCCCCGCAGACCAGTCCGAACGGTGTGGCAGCGACCACACCGCACGGTGGCCGCTGCCTGATCGCCCGGTGACTCGTCCGGCTATTTCGTGCTGATCCGCAGATCGCCGCTGTCCGACCTGGCGGTGATGGTGTGCTTGCCGTCGGGACTGTCGGCCAGACCGATCTGCTTGTCGCCGGAGTCGGTGTCGGCCACCACGTGGTAGGAACCTTGGGGCTGGTGCCGTCGTAGTGCAGCGTGCGTTGCATCGTGGTCGCCGACCCGGAGCCAGCCTGCACGACGTCCTCGCCGCTGGTGTTGGCCAGGTTCACCTCGGTGATCGACTGGCTGAGCGTGGTGTTGTCGGTAGCCGTGGAGTCCTGCGCGTCGAAGCCGTAGCGGCAGCCGCTGGCCAGGCCACCGACAATGAGGAGTGTTCCCAGCAGCGCCAACCGCCCCGGATAACCATCGACGTACCACCCGTTTCATCCTGTTGATGTCTCGCCAACCGGTCCGGCCGACCGTATCGGCGACGACGCTACGGACCTGCGGCGGTGCGCGGCCTCCAGGAAACCCCCCGAAATGACTCGGGTGTCACTGAGATCCACTCAGGGAAGGCCATGATCCTGCGCCGACCGTCGGTCGACCGGCGGTC